>NZ_PRLH01000006.1 GCF_003013815.1 Cyanothece sp. BG0011
ACTGAGTTCATCAATTTGCTTTTTTATTAACTCTGATCAGAAATATTATTATCTAGAAAGAGGGTTATTCTCACTCGCTTTCATCGTCACTTAAATCGTGGGAATTTTTGTCAGAAATAGCGCGAGTACAAACCCAATTACTAGGAAGAGAAGAAGGCCAACCCATACGAATGGCCTCAGGACAAATAGTCATGACTGTTAATTGACAATCTATCAATTGATAACCTTCTTTATCACACTGCTTTAAACTATGTTTTAAGATAGAATCGTTCTTAAATTCAGTGGTTTTATTACACTGAATACAAACCATGTGATGATGATGGTTAGGATGAGGATGATTTAATTCATAATGTTTGTGGCCCTCCGCTAATTCTAACTCTCGTAAAATTCCCATACGAGACATTAACTTAACACTACGATAAATCGTCGATAAACTAATGGTTTCGCCTCGTTCCTCTAATAACTCAAACAATTCCTCAGCACTTAAATGATTCCCTCGTGGGAGGTTTTGGAAGACGTGGAGTATTTTTTCCCTTTGTGGAGTCAAACGCCAACCTCTGGCATTCAATTCAGCTTTTAGGGAATTGGCTGTATAGGGAGACATAATAAATTGCTCTATACTAATTCTATTTATTAAATATGATAGTCTTTCTTAAGAGCGATTTGCAACAATTCTTGCTTATTGACAATAATTGGCAACTGATCTCCATACAGCGTATTAGTCACAAGGACGGGTGCTACTCAATTGCAGCACGATTTTATCAATAGAAGAGATCATCGAAGAACCAGACACATTGGGATTGTTCACTAAGATACTAAACACTACCATACCAAAATGGGGGTGTTTCATGTAACCCGATAACGCTCTTACCCCTCGTAATGTGCCGGTTTTAGCAGATACAGTTCCTTGTGCGGGGGTTCCCTTCATACGGTTGCGCAGGGTACCGGTGACTCCAGCAACTGGTAAAGAACTGTAAAAGACATCTCTGTTAGGGGTATAATACATGGCTCTGAGGATTGTCACGAGAGAGCGAGGGGTGGCCACATTGCGACGGGATAACCCGGAACCATCTACTTGACGAAACGCATTCGGAGGCACGCCTAATTTACCTAAAGCACTTTGAGCGGCTTGTTGTCCTCCAATGTGACGTAAAAGGGTGTCAGCATAATAGTTGTTACTTCTGACATTGGTGACATTAACCCAAGATTGTAGGGATTTTGAGCCGATTTTCGATTGAGGGGTTTTTAACTGCAGTGCAGCGGCCGTGGTAAAGATTTTATTATTAGACGCAGGGATAAAATGTCTATCCGCATTATGGCTGTATAAAACTGTGCCATCGTCTAATTTTTCCACTAAAACTCCCCAGTGTTTTTGATAGGGACTGATGATATTATCAATAACCGGGGTAATTAAAGCCGAGCAACTTCCAGAGGTATTATTTTCTGGGGGGGGAACAAAAATTTCAATGGGACCGTCTGAAACGGGAGCCGGTTCAGGATTATTTAAAAGGGGTCTTAAGTTGTTACCGAAACTAGGGTTAATTACGGTTAAGGATGTTGTAGCAACAATGGCTAAAGTTGGGAGCAAAGAACGGGTTAATCGCATAGTTGTAATGTTTCTGTCACTACCTCACTGGCTTACTCAAAGGTATAGCTAGTAATAATAGAACTAATAGGAGTAAGACGTTTTACTCCCGAAACCTTAGCTTATGTTTTGTGATAAGTCAAGTTCTTTTTTGGTGCTAAAAAGATGAGGGTTGAAACCTCATCTTTATTTTTTAATCAGCATTAAAAAAACTGGATATTAACTAAATCCCTATGATTTGCGACGACGACTGATGAAACCAGCACCAGCAACGCTCGCAAGACCTAACAGCATTCCAGGTTCTGGAACTGATTCGGTTGCTGCTGGCTCAAATTCATAGAACACTCTTACTGTAACGTCTGCATTCCCGTTGTTACCTGTTAAAACGGAGTTAGGTACAGAACCCCCTTGTGAACCAGAAGATGATAATAAAACGCTTACTGCATTAGTTCCACCGATTAATGAAGAAAGATCATTAGCAGGAGAAGAATAGGACTGTGATGCCATCTGATCAGTGGTCGAAGCCGTACCTACCACATTAACCATTGAGTTATCAGGAACGATTCCATCAAATTCAGGAGTGGTTAGTGAATCAGATACACTTAGACCAAGAGCTCCTAAAACTGCTGCTGTGATAGTTGCAGTGGCAGTTAGAGGAGTAGGGGTTCCAACATTCTGATCGCCACTACCTGGAGGAAATACGGAAGCTGTATTATTCAAAGTGGCATCAAATTCAAGTTCGATGTTGAAACCAATCAATTCTCCTAGACTAGAATCAAAACCATCGAAACTTAGAGTTGTATCACCACCTAAAGAAGCAAATGAAAAGGATTGTTCTTGAGTAGGGGTAAAGGACGCTGCACTGGCAGCACCAGCCAATATTATTGTGCTTAGGGAACTAGCTGCAACAGTCTTCAGTATAGATACCATAGGGAACTCCTCATTATGTTAAAAAAATCAAAAAACGATCAGTAAGATTACAGATTTTATGTAAACGTAAAATTTTACGAAAGTCAAGCTCATGACGATAAAATTTTATTTATGTCCGTAAGAACTCTTAAATTCTCCTTTATACTGTCGTCAAGAATACCTAAATCTTCTCTATACTTAAAATTACCTCTACTTGATAAAGTCGTTTTCAGTGACCAGTTATGTTTCTCTACAAGTCAAGGGAGACAACACAGAAGAAATTGTTCACACTGAGTCTGGGTAACGTTTTTTCTTTTTTTCTTTCATTTTTGTTCATTGTCAATTATTTGGTTGACCAGGACAACAAGAGAATTTATTTCTAGATGAATCATCTTTATTTCATTTTCTATCCTTAAAAGACGTTGAGATAAATTACTAAGCGAAGGTTCTGAGATACTATTGTTCTGGTTTTCAAGCTTAACTTTGGAGTTCAGTTTATCGACTAATGACTGCCAACTATTGGCTTTGATTCCTAAAGCTGATTTAGCATTACGTAACTTTTGATATTGTTGCTTTAAGTCATTAATAGTATAAACTATTTGAGTTTCAGGAGATTCTTTATCTAAATCTTCCATGACTACATCAACAACTTCATCAATTAATTGATCATGATTTTCTGCTATTTGAGCTGCTGCTGCTAAAATATGAGAAGTTGCTTTAATTTGAATTTTGGTTTCTTGTTGAAGTTGATCAGCAATTGTTCTTATCGTTTCACTGATTGATGATTTTTTTGTCATTTTTGAATTCCCTTGTTTACTCGGCTAAAATTTCTCTAATTGCTAACCAGATTTTTTTTAGTTTATCTAATAAAACAACAGGGGTATGACTTGATTCATTATCCACTGAATCAACTAAATTTTGTATTCTTTCCATGCGTTCAGCAACGATATATAAATTATTAATTGCTTGATCTTTTCTTTCGAGAGATTCTTTTAATAATTGTGTCATTTTACCAATTTCTTGTTTTAGCTGTTCATTTTCTTTCTTTCTACGGGTACTCCATCCTTTAATCCCTGCTTTTGATCGTCGTTCAAGTTTAAGATCCGCCTGAGCTTCATGATATAATTTGATATAATTTTCTTTTTGTTGATTCGCTTCTTCATACTTCATTAATAATTCATTTGTTTTATTTTTTTCTTCATTATATAGGGCTAAGGTTGTTTGATATTTTTCTTGTTCTTCTAAGAAGAATTTATTATTTTTGTCGGCTCTATTTTTCCAGTTTTCTACCTCAACTATGACTGTATTTAACTGTTGTTGCTTCTCTTGGTATTGGTTTAATAATTGGATAGAGTGAACTTTTTCTTGGTCATAAAGAATCACTACTTTTTGATGTTCCTGTTGAATATGAACTAATTGTGATTGATTATCTTTTAATTTTTGTTTTAACTCATCCCGTTGACTTTGAATTGTTAAAAAACGTTGTTCTAGTTCACGTCTTGACATCGGTTCTTTTTTTTTACTAATAGGATGTCTAATGGCATTATCATCACTAGGTATTTTACGATCTGCTCTTTTCATTGCCATAGTCTTAAATTTCTAATATAATAATTGTTAAATATCGAAAAATCCACTGAGGCTCTTTTACTAATATTTTAGCAATATTCTTCAATATTAGTTGTCAGTGGATCTCCGTATTATTAATTAATTTTTGTGAAGAATAGTCTTAATAAGCTCAAGACTACCCCCATTTTTTCAACTCAGTTTCGATCCCATGAATCACTGTTTCTAACACATCAACACGGGCATAATATTTATCATTCCCTGGTACAATAGTCCAAGGGGCATAAGGGGTACTGGTACGGGCAATCATTTGATTAACAGCAACATAATATAATGGCCATTTTTCGCGATTTCTCCAATCTTCATCGGTTAATTTATAAGCTTTAAAGGGATCATTTTTTCTGTCTTCAAATCGTTTTAACTGTTCTTCAAAGCTGATATGTAACCAGAACTTAACAACGACGTATCCTGATGCTGTTAACTGTGCTTCAAATTCATTAATTTCTTTATAAGAACGTCGCCAGGCCAACTCCGAAGCTAACCCTTCTACCCGTTCGACTAACACTCGTCCGTACCAACTTCTATCAAAAATACCAATGCTACCTTGAGAAGGAATTTCTCGCCAAAATCGCCATAAATAATGATAGCTTAATTCTTCAGAAGTGGGCGCAGAAAAGGCATGGACTTGATAACTTCTTGGATCTAAAGTATCAGTTAATCGTTTGATGGCTCCCCCTTTTCCGGCTGCGTCCCATCCTTCAAATAGCACTAAAACAGGAATCTTTTTTTTGAAAATTTGTAACTGTAATTCTCTTAATTTAACCTGTGCTTCTCGTAACCGTTGTTTATAATCATCCTTGGGGAGATGTAAACCTAAGTCTATTTTGCCTAAAAAATCTGGTTCTGTAGGTTGTAACTCCCTTTGAGGGGGTAAAGAAGGAATATCGGTTTTTGGCAGTCTGAGACGGTCTAAAGCTTGGGTAATGACCGCTACAATCTGAGATAGTACCTTAACCCTTGCCCAACGTTTACAGTCCCCTTCTACCAAGGTCCAAGGAGCGTGACCGGTACTGGTATAAGTTAACATTTCCTCGGCAAAACCGGCGTAGCGATCGTATTGTTTGGACTGTTGCCAGTCTTCTGGACGCACCCGCCATGATTCTAACTCATCGGAAGCATATTTTTTGAGTCGCTTTTTCAGTTCTTTTTGACTCAAATGTATCCAAAATTTGGCTATGGCTACGCCATCATCCACTAATTGTCTCTCAAACGCATTAATATCTCGCATTAACAAGGGAATACTGCCGTCGGTTTCTATGTCAAATAAACGATCTTCTAAAACATGGGTGTACCAACTATGATAAAAAATACCAATACTGCCTTTTGGGGGCAAATCATGCCAAAATCGCCAAAGAAAAGGATATTTTTTTTCTTGTTCTGTGGCTGCTAAAATAGGATGAACGTTAAAGCCACGGGGGTCCATATAACCGACGGTTTTCTGTAATAGCTTTCCTTTCCCGGCTGCGGCCCATCCTTCTAAGACGATGATGACGGGTAGTTGATGATCCCAACAGTCTTTTTGGAGCGATCGCAACTGTCGCATTAAGGCTTCTATCTCAGTCTGATAGGTTTCTTTATCTAACTTTACTTGAAGATCGAGGGTATCTAACATGGTTAAGTAATAATAAGTATTATGGGATACATTGATAGACTTACCAGTATAGAAGCAATAGAACCAAACCATTCTTGATTTTGGCTTTTCTTAAGGGTAAAAATGCCCTATCCTAAGTAAGTAAAACCCATTACGGGCGATCGCTGTAAGGAGCGTCTTTAACCCATGCTCAGGAGTGCTTGTGTCTGACACCAAACCCACCATTTTAGTGACAGGAGGGGCCGGATATATCGGTTCCCATGCTGTTTTATCGTTACAAAAAGCTGGTTATAACGTTATTGTCTTTGATAATCTTTCCTATGGCCATCCTGAGATTATAAAAGATGTTTTAAAGGCTGAATTAATTGTGGGAGATACTAATGATCGCCCTCGGTTAGATGAGCTATTTTCCACTCGAAAAATTGATGCTGTCATGCACTTTGCTGCGTTTATTGCGGTAGGAGAATCGGTCAAAGAGCCGTCCATATATTATCAAAATAATGTGGTGGGAACCTTAACTTTATTAGAAGCGATGATAGCGGCTAATATTAACAAGTTTGTCTTTTCTTCTACCTGTGCTATTTATGGGATGCCTCAAGAAATTCCCATGACAGAAAACCATCCCAATCAGCCATTAAGTCCCTATGCTTCTAGTAAGTATATGGTAGAAAAAATTCTCAAAGATTTTGATCAAGCCTATGGCTTGAAATCCGTTGTGTTCCGCTATTTTAATGCATCTGGGGCTGATCCTTCTGGTAATTTAGGAGAAGATCATACCCCCGAAACTCATCTCATTCCTTTAGCTTTATTAACAGCTTTGAAAAAACGGGATCATCTGTTTATTTTTGGCACAGATTATGATACCCCTGATGGTACTGCAGTTCGAGATTATATTCACGTTAATGATCTCGCCTCAGCCCATGTTTTAGGATTAGAATATCTTTTAAATGGGGGTGATAGTGAAATGTTTAATTTAGGGAATGGCAATGGATTTTCTGTTAGAGAAGTGATTGACATGGCTAAAAAAGTAACAGGCATTGATTTTCTGGTCAAAGAAAGCGATCGCCGTTCGGGGGATGTGCCTATGTTAGTGGGAAGTAGCGAAAAAGCACGATCTATTTTAGGATGGAATCCTCAATATTTTGAGCTTGAAACCATTGTTAATCATGCTTGGCAGTGGCATCAAAAACGTCATGGTAATTCCTAACGATTCGATTTTTATTTTTCAAAATTGAGATAATTTATTGTTATACAAATGATTCATAATACACAAAAAATAGAAACAATTTTAGAACGCATGGGAGAGACGGTTATTGCTACTACTGAAACCGTGGAAAGTTTAGCGGAAAAAATGGAAAATTTAGTTGAACAAATGCAACAACAAGAACAACAAATCCAACAACAAGGTTATCAAATTTTTGCCTTAAGTGAATCGATTCAAACCTTAGTGGATGCCCAAACCGAGTCTAGAGAACAACTGACCCAACTAACTTATTTAATTCATACTTTAGTGAATAGTTTAGCGCAACAAGAATAAAAAAATAACTATTGTATTCAAGCAATTATTATCACAGTGAGGAACATAAAATGATTAAATTTTCTACAAAAAAATATCTTTCTTCAACTCTATCTTTAATAACAGTTTTGATGAACTTATTTCTAATAAGTTGCGCTGAAACTAAAGTCTCCCAATGCCAAAAAATCATTCTTTTAACCCAAAAAATGTCCGAAGAAAGCGAAAGTTATCGTCAAACCACTGACATTAAAAAAGTTTTACAAGTTGCGGATTTATTTGAAGAAACTTCTCAACAAATGAAACAATTAAAAATAGAAGATGAACAATTACAAGAATATCAAAAAGGGTTTGCTGATATTTATCAAGGCAATGCAGATACAACCCGTCAATTTGTGGCTGCCTTGAATGATAAAGATATCGATACCGCTAAATTAATACAGCAACAGGTTCAACAACTGGGTAAAAAAGAACAAGATTTAGGAACAGAAATGAATGCTTATTGTCAAGAAAATTAGCTAGAGTGCTACGCACAAGGCAAGAGGCAAACGCAAGCTGTCATTTCTACCCCTACCCCCCTGCCCCTAACCCCCCTGCCCCTTACCCCCCCTGCCCCTAACCCCCCCTGCCCCTAACCCCCCCTGCCCCCCTTATAAAGGGGGGTGTGGGGGGTGTGGGGGGTGTGGGGGGTTAGGGGGTGTAATAAATAAATGAAAAAACCCGCCTAAGCGGGTACTCAAAACGTAAACTAACTCAAAACTTTTAACGAACAGTTCCTTCTAAATGATCAACCCGAATGGGTTTAATGAAATACAGTTTCAAGAACTGAACCCCATTAGAAACAAAAGCAGGTAACTTTCTCAAGAACTTAACCGGAGTTGGACTATTAGAAGCGTCAATTTCCCGTAACTTTTCATTGTTCTTGACACAAGTTTCTAAACTGCCATAAAACTCAGGATTTTCCACGTCTAACACGATCGGAAAGACTCGACCTGCTGTTTCGTTGGTCTTCTCAATAACATATTTATCATATTCCCGTGCATCAAGTCCAATGGAGGCATAAAAATCAGACCGTTGGATATCATTGAGATACATGGTGGCAAACACAGACAACAGGAAGAAACGACACCACAAACGGGCTTTCCAGTCGTTTAAAATGTTGGGGGTTGCCTTCATAATGGCATCGAAAAAGTCCCCGTGACGGTTCTCATCTTGACACCAGTTTTCAAAGAAGTTGAAAATAGGATAGATTCTGTCTTCGGGATGTTGTTCTAAATGACGATAAATGGTGATATAACGCCAGTAACCAATTTTTTCAGATAAATAGGTGGCATAGAAAATAAACTTAGGTTGGAAGAAGGTATAACTCCGACTCTTGGTTAAGAAACCTAAGTCCAAAGACATATTAAAATCAGAGAGGGCTTTATTGAGGAACCCGGCATGACGGGCTTCGTCACGGGACATGAGGGTAAAACATTCAGCTAAAACAGGACTTTTATCCTTTAACCGTCTACCTAATTCCTTATAAAGCAGGAATCCTGAAAATTCCGCCGTGCAAGAACGTTCTAAAAATTCTACAAACAAGCGACGGGTGTCCCCATCAATATGATCCCAAGTTTGGGCAAATTCTTCACGACGGATAAAATGATGACGGTTATAATCAGTACGAAATTCTTCGAGAATAGCTTGTAATTCCTCTTCGTTTACTGAAATATCCATTTTGGCCATCGCTTCAAAGTCGGTGGTGTAAAAGCGAGGGGTTAGGATAGTTTCTTTGGCCGGAACTTTAATTCCTGGACGGAGTTCCTCAAATTCAGGTTTTTGAAGGGTATTGACCATAGCTTGTTTAAAAGGATTTTTTTTGAATCGATCAAGGACTCGTTTTACTGTTTTGTAACAAAATTGTTACTTTTTTTAGCAGGCATTTACGAGGCTTGGATCACAGTCTACCAGCCTTAATGCCATTCGTAACCCCTCTTTTTATTAAGAGTTACAACACATTATAAATTTATGTGAAAAAGATTGTCATTTTTCTAGTTTATGATGTATGCAATATGGAGCTAAAGTTAAGGTTCATGGGTCTGGTGGCGATCGCACTATACGCAGTATCAGTAGATCACAAAGATCCTAGTTTAGATTGCAAGGGAGAAGGGAGACGAGCGACCCCGGCGGACTCGAAGAGGGACGAAGTCTATCGAATTCGCCTTGGGAACGCGCGAGTAAGGAGCAGGGGAGAGCAAAAACACCGAGTAAAGTGATTTAAAACTTAGTATTATTTCGTTTCGATCTAAAAAACTTAATCTGAACATAGACGTTGAACCTGCAGTTGCAAATCTTTATAAAAAAATGGATTCAACTCAACAAAAAAAGATTTATGTATTATAAAAAATTAGGGGGACAAAGTATCTAATTATTCTTAATGCTGGAAGAATTAATTGTAATTTTGTCCACCCAACCCTTATTTATTTAAACCGTTGTACAAGGTTTTTCCTGATGACTACGGGGACAAGTTTCTAAGTCCTCCGTCACGGGATTTTCTGGGTTTAAACCGATCCAAGCCTCAATTTTTTCAGGATCGAAACCCACCCGATAAACTCCCTCAACTTGAATTAAAGGACGACGAATTAATAAAGGATCAGCTATCATTAATTCTAAGGCTTTTTCCTCAGTTAAATTATCAGGAATAACCTCGCCCGATTTAATTCTAGGTGCGCTTTTATTGAACCATAAACTAACCGGTAACTCGCCAAAAAATGGGCGTAATGTTTCGGCTGTCCAAGGTTCAGTTAAGAGACTTTTTGCCTCTAAGTTGTGACCGGCTGCCATTAGCAAGTTTTTCTGTTTGGTGTTATTTTTACACCCTGGTTTTTCGTAAAAAGTAACGTTAGCCATTATTTGTTTAAGGAAGTAATATAGTGGTCTTCGAGCAATTCTGCGATGTTTTTGGGATTCGCTTTACTGTGTTTAGCTTTTCCAGGCATTAAAATTAAATTAGGAGCTTTTCCACAGCGTTTTTGGCAACTGGTTTTCTCAATGGTAACATGATCTTGAAGCCCTAAATTACAGAGGGTTTGTTCAAGCATTTGATGTAATTTTTTGCCTCCTCTTTTGGCACAATCAGATTTACCACAGAGTAAAATTTTACCCTTTTTCGGACAAGTTTTACCTCGTGGGTTGACGGTAGCATCATTTTCTTTTTCTTGATCGCATTTGACATCACAACTGAGGCGAGTGATCTCATAAGCTTTTAATTTTAATTTAGTAAAATTACCCTTAAATTCTTGTTCTCCTGCTATAGAAATCCACTCTCCAGGTAATACATTCAAGGCTTGAGTATCTCGCAAAGTCTTATCAATTTTAATCCTTAATTCTCGTTCTCCCACTGCTAGAATTAAAGCTTTCGATTGACCATTAGATTTATAAACAAAGCCGACAAACTTGCCTTGTAATTGAAAGGGAATGGTTTGACTAGAATTAACTGAACTCATGACAACTTTCCTGAAATGATAGAAGGAATTATCAGTTATTGTAAATTTAGAATTTAGAATTTAGAATTTAGAATTAATTAAAGATAAAGATTCTGCATTCTACATTCTTCATTCTTCATTTTGTTACACTGTTCACTGACACAATTACCATTTTTTTTGAACTGATGAGAGGTTTTGTCAATTAAAATGACAATAAAGTTCCTGTCAGGTTTGGTAAGATAACTTAACCTGTACTCAAACTATAAACTTTCTCAATAAGTAAGAAAAATGATCAGAAAAAACTTGAAGAAAGGGGCTTAAAAATTTAGAATTTAGAATTTAGAATTTAGAATTAATTAAACATTCTTAATTGTGCCTTCTATCTTCTTAATTCTATTTACTATTTAATTAAGCCCGAAAAACTGGAGGAAGACTAGAGACGTTTTGCGTCCAAGGTTTGGGGTAACTTGGTATCATCAGTGAGGTTAGGAAATTGTAATTCCCAACCATTGGCTAAGGTTAAAATTTTGCCGTCTCCTTCAATGGTTTCGTTAACCACTGCTTCCTCTAAATCTTTCTTAGGAACGTAAACGGATAAATTTCCGGCATCTTCTCTGCTTAAGATCACTTTCATAGGGTAACTCCTGAAATTAGTTAATTGTTGATAAGGAATAGTTAATAGTTTTCACTATTGCCACCTCCTCTAACTCCCCCTCACAAAAGGGGGAGAACCCTTGCCTGTTGGCTATTGCCTCTCTTGAAAAGTTGCTCTACTTGGGGAGACCCCAAGACCGCACTTTTCGCTGTTGCCTTCTAAACTTGAGACTCTTGTAAAGAAGGTTCTTCGACAAATTCTTCAATGTCTTCATCATCGGTATCATCGATGAATGTCTCGTCTGCCGGAATTAATTCCTTACGACGACAACCGACAACGTAACCCTTTTCAAGAAAATGAACTGCGTAGATGTAATAACTTTGCAGATAGGTTCCAATGCCGACAACATAGCCCACATCGCCTTTTTTCGCTAAAGTTTCGCCAACTTCTTTCCCAGGAAACGTCCCATCATTGCGAATCATTCTCCGAAGACGAACCTTTGCCTCCATTTCAAAAGCTGGGGGATCATTAAGTTCAATTTCACCTGGATTATACAATCCCATGAGACATACTCCTATTGGTTACAACATCAATTAACTCCTCAACTGTCAGACTGCGTTTCATCTGTACCGATAAACGACGAACCGAGTCTAACACCACTTGGGACTCTTCATGGTTTAAACTAATGCCATGTTGACTCAATAAATTGGTCAATAAATGTCGTCCCGAATGCTTACCTACCACTAAACGGCGTTTCCACCCCACCTCATCTGGGGAAAAGGGTTCATAGGTTTGGGGGTTCTGTAAAACACCGTGGGCATGAATACCCGACTCGTGGGCAAATACATTGTCCCCGACGATCGCTTTCCAAGGGGGAAGGGCTATTCCAGAAGCCTTAACCACCAGTTGAGATAATTCTCGCAGACGAGAAGTATCCATTGCTAAATCAACCTGATAGAGTCGTTTAAGAGCCATGATCATCTCTTCTAAGGCGGCATTACCGGCCCTTTCGCCCAAACCATTCACCGTAGTATTGACCGAAACGGCTCCAGCTTGTAACCCGGCTAACGCATTGGCTGAAGCTAAGCCAAAATCATTATGGGTGTGCATTTCAATGGGAATATTGAGGGACTGTACTAATTTTCCCACCTTTTGAGCCGTGGTTAAAGGGTCAAGAATGCCCACGGTATCACAGAAACGGAACCGCGAAGCCCCTAAACTTTCGGCAAACTGAGCCACTTCGAGTAAAAAGGACTCATCAGCCCGTGAAGCGTCCTCAGCCCCCACAGAAACAAATAAATCATTATCTAGTGCAAAATTAATACTATCTCGTAACCGATCCCAAACAAGATTAGTTTTTCCTTTAAATTTTGCCTTAATTTGTATCTCTGATACAGGAACTGAAACATGAACCCTGGTTAACCCACAGGCGATAGAGGCTTCAATATCCGAACGCACGGCGCGGTTCCAACCTAACAGGGCTGTTGTTAATCCTTTATGGACAATGGCCGTGATGGCTTCGGCTTCTGAGCCTCCCATCGCAGGGATACCCACTTCCAACTCAGGCACACCGATGGCATCCATGAGAGTGGCGATCGCTATTTTTTCGATGGCACTAAACACAATGCCGGCCGCTTGTTCCCCATCTCGCAGGGTTGTATCATTAATATGGACATGATTCATGGCTGAAACTCCTCAGATTGACCAATAATTAGGGAAACTGGAAATAAATTTGAGCATCGAGCCAATCCCAAATTCTTTGTAATTGGGTCACTGAGATTAAGCCATATTGCCATAAGAGCATGGGGATGGGATCGCCAGGTTGTCGTTGGTTGTTGAGAACAACCGCCAGATCATCCCGTGATAAGGCCATTTCTTGTTGTAAAAATTGACTGAATTCTCTAGAAATTGAATTGTTTTCCATGACAGCACTGAAACGTTCAGTTATCAACAGTATGAGACGGCAGGAGGTAGAAGGCAGGAGGCTTTGAGAATGTCACCCTTGTTTCAAGGCTCTCGGCTGTCCTAACCCATACCTCGACTGCTGTAACTGAGAAAACCACAAAGAGGCTTAAGAGGAATAAGAAAGCAAACTTTACGAATAATAATTAACCTTAATTGAGGGGGAACCCCAGATCAGGGCAACTAATTACTAAATTTTCCCAGTGTAATACAAATGGTCTAGGCTAAGAGAGAAGGCAACGCATCACAGTCTTAGTATTGCCTATTTTGATAAGACTTAATGGACTCAGAATCAACGGTGTCCCAGCATCGTTCCAGCCAGCCTACCAACTCTTGACGAGGAGCGATCGCCCCATAGATAGCACTGCGTAGTAAAATAGCATGAAGACCATGTTCTATTTCTACCCATAAAGAGCCATCTTCAGGACACCAGCAGGGAATGGTTAATTCTTGGAGACGTTGGTAAACACTCCAACGATCGCAACGAGAAACTTTCTCAACTTGACTGATGAGAGCATCAGAATTGTAAGGTTGCATCATAATTGTAAGGTATAGGTCAAGGTAGTTTTTGTATCTTTTGTTCCAATTCTTCAATTCGGTCTAATAAAGTCCGAATGACTTGGCCCTCAACATCGGGTAATTTGCCATGTTCTAAGGGGCAACCCCGACCACTACGGGAGATAACACGGCCAGGAACGCCCACTACCGTGCAATCATGGGGAACATCGTTTAACACGATTGATCCGGCTCCAATACGGACATGATTGCCAATTTCGATGTTGCCTAATACTTTTGCCCCGGCTCCCACAATGACCGAATCACCAACGGTGGGATGGCGTTTACCACTTTCTTTACCAGTTCCCCCTAGGGTAACATTTTGGTAAATGAGGCAATCATCACCAATAATCGCCGTTTCCCCAATCACTACCCCCATACCATGATCGATAAACACCCCTTGGCCAATGGTGGCCCCTGGATGAATTTCGATTCCCGTGAGGAAACGGGCAAGATGGGAGAGAAAACGAGGAAAAAAGGGCAACTTGCGATGCCACAATTCGTGGGAAAGACGATGGATCGCCAAAGCGTGTAAACCTGGATAGCAACACACCACTTCTAACCAATTACGGGCTGCGGGATCTCTTTCAAAAATGATTTGAAAATCCTTCCGCAAAAAGCTTAATAGGTTAGGTCGAGAAGTGCGCGGTTCAGAAATAGAGCTTTCTGACGGACTTCCACGACGCTCTCTGACAGGGAGTGATCCAAACATTAAATTCTGTGTTTGCACATAGACTTAGTTGTTATGCTTATACCAAGTCCCCTCTTGTACCCATGCCCGAAGACGGTGAGTCAAATTGATCTAATTTATTAATGGTGTCAGGGTTTTGAACAAATGCAGCTATATTAAGCCTTTCAGCGCTTTAAAAAATTTTTTTTGGGTCGGGGTCCTAGTATTTTTCTATGGGGGATAGAGTATTTTTCAGGGGAGGGCTTTGTATTTATGTACTCAGTCAAATCCCTTATTCTGCAAGACTTTGCTCCCTTTTTGCGACCCATCATAGCGCAGATAACTGGCCACTCAAAATTAAAAAACTATAAAGGGGCTACAAGTCTCATCAAATCGACCGTTGAGCTATGTTATCCCTAAAAAACTCGAACAGAACTGTTCATAGCAAACCTACCAACGAGAAAATGTTACATTGGATACAGAATTGAATTCCGTGACAGCACTGAGAAGGCAAGAGGAAGCTAACTCGGTGTTTCTTTTGACAGTGAACAGTGACCAGTGACCAGCGATCAGTAAAAAATAACTGATAACTGGTAACTGGTAACTGGTAACTGAGTATAAAACTAGAGGAGGAAAAACCCACCAAGAACAGAGCCAAAGCCTTACGTAATAAGACTTAGACCTTGAGTACCAAAAAGCTAGAGTCCCCCCGTAAAAATACAGAAGCCTCCCCTCATAAATACCTGTCCCCCGTACCCCTAAAAAAATTTAATTAGGCTCAAATCCTCGCAACATAAAGGTTTTGAGTCTATGAGTACAGCTTAATAAATCCAATGAATCCCAACCCACTCACCCTAACCCGACCCAAAATCAGGGGGGTGGTATAACTGACATAACGCCGAAGACATACAGTTCATTGTTTTACCCTTTGCTTTTAACTAAGCCTCTGACAATTCCTCTTACAGTCAGGCTTTAGCTCACCCTCTAACTTACGGAATTCAATGTTACAATCTACTGGTCTCATTAATACTGACGCATCTACGGCTAATCCCACCACTGCTCCGGGAACCTCATTTATTCCCAAAGCAAAAGGAGATTGTGCTTGTCCTTCTAGTGGGGATAGTACACAAACCATAGATGCAAAGATTCAAGAAAGAATTGCCAAACACCCTTGTTACAGTGAAGATGCCCATCATCACTATGCACGGATGCACGTCGCTGTTGCCCCTGCTTGTAACATTCAATGCAACTATTGTAACCGCAAATACGACTGTGCCAACGAAAGTCGGCCAGGTGTGGTTAGTGAAGTTTTAACCCCAGAAGAAGCAGCCCATAAAGCTTTAGTAATTGGTGGAAAAATTCCCCAAATGACGGTATTAGGTATTGCAGGTCCTGGTGATCCCTTAGCGAACCCCAAGCAAACCTTTCGCACCTTTGAATTAGTAGCAGATAAAGCCCCTGATATTAAACTCTGCTTATCCAGTAACGGATTGATGTTACCGGAATACGTTGATCGCATCAAAGAACTTAACATCGATCACGTCACCCTCACCATTAATATGATTGATCCCGAAATTGGGGAAAAAATCTATCCTTGGGTTCGGTATAATCGGAAACGGTATAAAGGCATAGAAGGGGTTAAGATACTTCATGAGAAACAAATGGAGTCCCTCGATGCCCTCAAAGAAGCGGATATCCTCTGCAAAGTGAACTCCGTCATGATTCCAGGAATCAACGACGAACACTTAGCTGAAGTTAATGAAGTGATTCGTTCTAAAGGTGCATTTCTCCACAATATTATGCCCTTGATCTCCGCCCCTGAACACGGCACCCACTTCGGACTCACTGGACAAAGAGGGCCTACCCCCAAAGAGTTAAAAGCTCTACAGGATAAGTGTTCTGGCAACATGAAAATGATGCGCCACTGCCGTCAATGTCGTGCCGATGCCGTCGGGTTATTAGGAGAAGATCGCTCTCAAGAGTTTACCAAAGAGAAATTCTTAGAAATGGCTCCTGAGTACGATGTCGCCCAACGTCAAGAAGTTCACGCCAACATCGAAAAATTTAACGCTGAAGTTAAAGCAGCCAAACTGCAGCAAAAAGCACAAAACAAGAAAGCCAATGCACCTAAGATACTAGTAGCAGTGGCAACCAAAGGAAACCGCTTAGTTAACCAACACTTCGGCCACGCTAAAGAATTCCAAATCTTTGAAGTGGACGGCACTGACGTTACCTTTGTGGCACACCGCAAAGTCGATCACTACTGTCAAAGTGGTTACGGCGAAGAAGCAACCCTCGATAACATTATTAAATCTATCTCTGATTGTAAAGGGGTACTTGCTTCAAAAATCGGTCATTGTCCTCAAGAAGAATTACGCAAAGCCGGTTTAGAGCCTTACGAAGCCTACGATGTCATCGATAACGTTGCCATCAACTTCTACAAAGACTATATGCAAAAACAAGCATTAGGAGCTTAATGAATGATTGATACTCTTAGTTATCGTTCTCAATCTTCTTTAGTTTCTTCAACCCCAAGTTCTCAAACCCCCGTCATCAACCCCTCGACTTCAAACTCAACTCAAACGGAAAATAACTGTAATACTTGCGTTGATGACTATTCTATTCCTCCCTGTACAGGGTTTTCCAAAGACTACAGTTGTTTTCCTAACCTAAACAATTAGACAAGGAGCGATCGCATCATGAGTTACACTATCACCAACGAATGTATTAACTGTTCTCGTTGTCGGACTGCTTGCCCGACGGGGGCCATTACCATACAGGATAATGTATTTCTCATCGATGCGACCCTATGTAACGATTGTCAAGGTTATTATGGAACCCCCCAGTGTGCCTCGGTATGTCCTACCAACTCTGCTTGCTTACCTTCCTATCAAGTCACTGGGGGCAGTGAAAACCAAATGGCTGACTATTGGGATCTCTGGTTTAACCGTTATCACAACTTAGTGGGCAAACTCAAAGGAAAACAAACGAGTCCATACTGGGAACAGTGGTTTGAGGCTTACTCCCAAGAAATTTCAACCTTAATGACAGTAAATAGCTAAATAAGATTTTAGTCATCACTTCTGACTTCTGTACAGACGTTTCATGAAACGTCTCTACCACTTCTGACTTCATCTGACTTCTGGTACAAACTGATGAGAGACTGTATATATCTAGACAATAACGCAACCACCCAAATAGATGAGGAAGTGCTAGGCACAATGATGCCTTATCTTACCCTCTACTACGGTAACCCCTCCAGTATGCACACCTTTGGGGGACAAGTCGGAAAAGCCGTTAAAACCGCCAGGGAACAAGTAGCATCTTTACTCGGTGCCGAACCTTCAGAAATTGTTTTTACCAGTTGCGGAACCGAAGGAGATAATGCAGCTATCCGTGCAGCCCTCACCGCTCAACCCAATAAACGTCATATTATTACAACAGAAGTCGAACATCCTGCGGTTTTAAACCTTTGCAGACATTTAGAAAAACAAGGATATACCGTCACTTATCTCGGCGTTGATAGTCAAGGCAGATTGGATCTCGATGAAGTGCAAGCATCCTTAACCGGTGGCACCGCCCTCGTTACCATCATGTATGCTAATAACGAAACCGGTGTTGTCTTCCCCATCGAACAAGTGGGAGCCATGGCCAAAGAATATGGGGCCCTATTCCATGTCGATGCAGTGCAAGCTGTCGGGAAAATTCCGCTAGACATGAGCAATAGCACCATCGATATGCTCACCCTCTCCGGTCATAAAGTTCATGCGCCCAAAGGCATTGGTGCTTTATATGTGCGTAAAGGAACCCGTTTTCGTCCCTTTATGGTGGGAGGCCATCAAGAAAGGGGCCGCCGTGGAGGAACAGAAAATGTACCCGGTATCGTAGCCTTAGGGAAAGCCTGTGAATTAGCAGAATACCACCTGGCTAATATCTCTCACGAAAGACAATTAAGAGATTATTTAGAAACCAGCATTCTCACCCTAATTCCTGATACAGTAGTAAATGGAAGTACAAAAGAAAGATTACCTAACACCACTAATATCGGTTTTAAATATATCGAAGGGGAAGCCATTTTACTCTCCATGAATCAGTACGGTATCTGTGCCTCTTCTGGTTCGGCTTGCACCTCTGGTTCCCTTGAACCCTCTCATGTGTTGAGAGCTATGGGACTTCCCTATAGTGTCTTACACGGTTCCATTCGCTTTAGTCTCTCTCGCTATACCACCCAGGATGAGATCCAGCGTGTGATTGAAGTTTTACCTGATACCATTGCACGTTTGCGATCGCTGTCTCCCTTTAGTAGCGATGACGCAACCTGGTTACAAGAACAAGAAAAAGCAACTTTAGCTAAGAATTAAGAATGAAGAATGAAGAATGAAGAATTAAAACAAAATTGCCTTTTAAATTCTACATTCTTAATTCTAAATTTTCCCCTCAACTATTAACGAAGAATTTTAACTGGTAACTGCTCATGTGGGAATATACAGACAAAGTAATGGATCTCTTCTATAATCCTCGTAATCAAGGAACGATTACCGAGAAAGGAGAAGGACAAGCGATCACAACGGGAGAAGTCGGTAGTATTGCTTGTGGAGATGCTCTAAGATTACATCTCAAAGTGGATGAAAAAACAGAAATTATTTTAGATGCACGGTTTCAAACCTTTGGATGTGCTTCTGCGATCGCTTCTTCTTCAGCGTTGACTGAGTTACTGGTTGGCAAAACCTTAGATGAAGCCTTAAGTCTCACCAATAAAGAGATCGCTGACTTCTTAGGAGGTTTACCAGAAGAGAAAATGCACTGTTCGGTGATGGGACAAGAAGCCTTAGAAGCTGCTATCTTTAACTACAGAGGCATTCCCCTCGATAACCACGAAGATGATGAAGGAGCCTTAATCTGTCGTTGCTTCGGAGTGACTGATAGTCGTATTCGTCGCATTGTCTTAGAAAATGACTTGACCACAGCAGAGCAAGTCACCAACTATGTTAAAGCCGGGGGGGGATGCGGTTCCTGTTTAGCGGATATCGATGATATGATCGCAGATATTCTGCAAGAAAAAACCACTGCCGTTGCCGTTGCCACCGAAGTGGTTAAGGCCAAATCAGAAACCAAACCCTTAACTAACTTACAAAAAATCACCCTTATTCAACAAGTCTTAGAAGAAGAAATCAAACCCTTCTTAGCCAAAGATGGGGGAGACTTAGAATTAATTGATATCGAAGGAGACTTAGTAAAAGTCACCCTAAAAGGAGCCTGTGGTTCTTGTGCCAGTAGCACCGCTACCCTTAAAGGCGGTATTGAAGCCAGACTCAAAGAGAAGGTTTCCCCAGATTTAACAGTAATTGCAGTGTAAATCAATAATCAAGCCAATAACAAGGAGAACACTATGTTAACTCAAAAGAAAGGTAGAGAGCGATCGCCTCCATAAGCATCGCTTCTCACCGGACGTTTCTCAAACGTCACCTCTTGACCCAATGAGTAAAGTTTCACAGCCTTTACTCAGGTCTAGAAGCCCACTGCTGTGCAGAAGGCAAAAGGCAAAAGGCAAAAGGCAAACCCTTTAAACCTAATGTTCAATACCCCACACCATAGCAACAAAAAAAGGGCTTCTTACCTCGGAAGACATCCACTGACGTAGGGATCGAGGGTTCTAATGGGACGCAACTCCCAAGGTTTCCTAACCAAAATACGAATCATCTTTACGTCAGCAACGGATCAACCTTCCAACTTTATACACTCACTGTCTAACAAGCGAGAATCAACTATGCGTCAGATTGCATTTTACGGAAAAGGCGGTATCGGTAAGTCTACCACTTCTCAGAATACCATTGCTGCGTTAGCTGAAACCAACCGCATCATGATTGTTGGTTGTGACCCTAAAGCTGATTCTACCCGCTTAATGCTTCACACCAAAGCACAAACCACCATTCTGCACTTAGCAGCAGAACGGGGAACTGTTGAAGACATCGAACTCGAAGAAGTATTACTCGAAGGATACCAAGGAGTCAAGTGTGTTGAGTCCGGTGGTCCTGAGCCTGGAGTTGGATGTGCGGGTCGTGGTATTATCACCGCCATTAACTTCTTAGAAGAAGAAGGTGCTTACGAAGACCTAGACTTCGTATCCTACGACGTATTAGGAGACGTTGTATGTGGTGGTTTCGCAATGCCTATCCGTGAAGGAAAAGCACAAGAAATCTACATCGTAACCTCCGGGGAAATGATGGCGATGTACGCTGCTAACAACATTGCTCGTGGTATTTTAAAATACGCTCACACTGGTGGTGTTCGTTTAGGTGGTTTAATTTGTAACAGCCGTAACGTTAACTGTGAAGCTGAGTTAATTGAAGAATTAGCTCGTCGTCTTGGCACCCAAATGATTCACTTCGTACCCCGTTCTAAGCAGGTACAAGAAGCTGAATTACGTCGTATGACTGTTATCGAATACTCTCCTGATCACCCTCAGGCTCAGGAATACCGTGAGTTATCTCGCAAAATCGAGAATAACACCAACCTCGTTATTCCTACTCCTATCACCATGGAAGAACTCGAAGAACTCTTAGTTGACTTCGGTATTCTCGGTGGTGAAGACGAGTACGAGAAAGCTCTTCAAGCTGATAAAGCTAAAACAACAGCTTAGACTGAGTCTCGCTTAGTAGGATTGAGGATCATTCTAAGGCAAATACAGTGAACAGAATGAAGAATGCAGAATGCAGAATGCAGAATGTGTAATTAATTCTAAATTCTAAATTCTAAATTCTAAATTTTTGAAAACTGATAACTGCTCATTTGCCTTCCCCTCTTTCCCTTTCTCTAATTTTTCTTCTACACCAACTTTGAGAGGAACACCATGGCAACAGTTGAAGACAATAAGAAGCTCATTGCCGACGTTCTGTCGACTTATCCCGAAAAAGCTGCTAAAAAACGTGCAAAACACTTAGGTGTTTACGAAGAAGGCGAAGCTGATTGTGGCGTAAAATCCAATAAACAATCCTTACCTGGGGTTATGACCGCTCGTGGTTGTGCCTATGCAGGATCAAAAGGGGTTGTTTGGGGTCCGATTAAGGATATGGTTCACATCTCCCACGGTCCTGTGGGTTGTGGTTACTATTCCTGGTCTGGTCGTCGTAACTACTACATCGGAACCACTGGGGTTGATAGCTTCGGTACTATGCAGTTTACCTCCGATTTCCAAGAACGGGACATCGTTTTTGGTGGAGACAAAAAACTCGCTAAAATCATTGATGAAATTGAAGAATTATTCCCCTTAAACGGTGGTGTTTCTGTTCAGTCAGAATGTCCCGTTGGTTTAATCGGAGATGACATCGAATCCGTTGCTCGTACCAAGAGCAAAGAAACCGGTAAATCTGTTGTTCCCGTCCGTTGTGAAGGGTTCCGTGGGGTTTCTCAGTCCTTAGGACACCACATCGCTAACGACATGATTCGTGACTGGGTTTTCCCCACTGCTGACAAAGAAAACGCAGAAAACGGATTTGAAGGCACTCCTTATGACGTAGCCATCATTGGTGACTACAACATCGGTGGAGATGCTTGGTCTAGCCGTATCTTACTTGAAGAAATCGGTCTTCGTGTGGTAGCACAATGGTCTGGTGACGGTACTTTAACCGAGATGAAGGCAACCCCCAACGTTAAGTTGAACCTCATCCACTGTTATCGTTCCATGAACTATATCAGTCGTCACATGGAAGAAAAATATGGTATTCCCTGGTTAGAATACAACTTCTTTGGTCCTACCAAAATTGCTGCTTCTTTAAGAGAAATCGCTTCACGCTTTGATGAGAAAATTCAAGCGAAAGCTGAAGAAGTCATCGAGAAGTACAGAAAGCAATCTGAAGAAGTCATTGCTAAGTACCGTCCTCGTTTAGAAGGTAAGTCCGTAATGATGATGGTGGGTGGTTTACGTCCCCGTCACGTTGTTCCTGCTTTCAAAGACTTAGGCATGGAAATCATCGGAACTGGATATGAATTCGCTCACGGTGATGACTACAAACGTACCACTGGCTACGTTGAAGATGCTACCCTCATCTATGATGACGTAACTGGTTATGAATTTGAAGAGTTCGTTAAAGAACTTAAGCCTGACTTAGTTGCTGCTGGTATCAAAGAGAAGTATGTCTTCCAAAAGATGGCTCTTCCCTTCCGTCAAATGCACTCTTGGGATTACTCCGGACCTTACCACGGTTATGATGGCTTCGCTATCTTCGCCCGTGACATGGACTTAGCCCTCAATAGTCCCACCTGGGGATTAATTGGCACCCCTTGGAATAAATAAGAGGGAGGATGATCATGGGGGATCAACTAGATAAGGGAGAATTAAGAATTAAGAATTAAGAATTAAGAAACTTCTAAATTCTACATTCTAAATTCTACATTTACCTCCCACACCCCCCCTCTCTCCCCTTTTCCAAGTTCGTTTGTCTGAGATATCCATCCTATACTGGAGTTACCACCAATGGCTCAAAACGTAAACAACATTAAGGATCACGTTGATCTATTCCATCAGCCTGAATACCAAGAACTTTTTGAAAATAAGAAACAGTTTGAAGGAATGCCTTCTGCTGAGAAAGTTCAAGAAGTAGCTGAATGGACCAAATCCTGGGAATATCGGGAAAAGAACTTTGCTCGTGAAGCGTTAACCGTTAACCCTGCTAAAGCTTGTCAACCTTTAGGTGCTTTACTCGCTGCGATCGGCTTTGAAGGAACCTTACCCTTCGTTCACGGTTCTCAAGGTTGTGTGGCTTACTTCCGTACCCACTTAACCCGTCACTTCAAAGAGCCTGTTAGTGCTGTTTCTTCTTCCATGACTGAAAACGCTGCGGTTTTCGGTGGATTAAAGAACATGGTTGATGGACTTCAAAACTCCTACGCTCTTTACAAGCCCAAAATGATCGCTGTCTGTACAACTTGTATGGCTGAGGTTATTGGGGATGACTTAGGTGCTTTCTTAGGAAATGCTCGTCAAGACGGTGCTATTCCTGACGATTTACCTGTACCTTTTGCTCATACACCTAGTTTTGTGGGTTCCCACATCACTGGTTATGACAGCATGATGAAATCGATTCTTTCTACCTTAACTGAAGGTAAGAAGAAAGAAACCACCAACGGTAAAATCAACTTCATCGCTGGATTTGAAACCTACATCGGTAACGTCCGTGCGTTGAAAAACATCATCTCTGCATTTGACTTAGAAGGTACTCTTTTAAGCGACACCGAAATGTACTTAGATTCTCCCAACTTAGGGGAATTCAAAATGTACCATGAAGGAACTTCCTTAGAAGATGCTGCTGATTCTATCAACGCTGAAGCTACCGTTACCCTTCAAACCTACACCACTCCTAAAACTCGTGAATACATCGAGAAGAAGTGGGGACAAAAAACCTACACCTATCGTCCTTGGGGTATTAAAGCGACTGATGAGTTCTTAATGGGCTTATCTGAGTTAACTGGCAAACCCATTCCTAAAGAGTTTGAAATCGCTCGTGGACGTGCTGTTGACGCAATGACCGATACTCAAGCTTGGGTACATGGTAAGCGTGCTGCAGTTTACGGTGATCCTGATCTCGTAATGGGCTTATTACAGTTCATGTTAGAAATGGGTATCGAGCCTGTTCACGTCTTGGTTAACAACAGCACCAAGGAATTTGAAGAAGAAGCTAAAGCATTATTAGCTGCTAGTCCTTACGGACAACAAGCTACCGTTTGGGGTGGTAAAGACTTATGGCATATGCGCTCTTTACTCTTCACTGAGCCTGTTGACTTCTTAGTTGGTAATTCCTACGCTAAGTATTTACAGCGTGATACCAAGACTCCTTTAATCCGTATTGGATATCCTATCTTTGATCGCCATCACTTACACCGTTACTCTACCATCGGTTATGAAGGGGCTATCAACCTACTCAACTGGATCGCCAATGGACTAATGGATGAATTAGATCGCAAGACAGATACTCCTTCTGTAACGGATATTTCTTTTGACTTAGTTCGTTAATCCAAGGAAATCTGAATACGAGGGAGACTAGGAAGATTCAGGGAGTACCTTACTCCCCCCTCTCCTCTCCTCTCCCCTCTTTTTTGAAGTTAGAAGTTTGAAGTCAGAAGTCAGAAGTTAGAAGTTTGAAATTAATATTCTCCCTGCTCCTGCGCTCCCTACTCCCCTGCTTCACATAAAACTCTCTGCCACTATATTTTAATCAAAGATGAGGAAATGGTTATGACGAGTCCTACTCCTTATTCTACGGGCAAAAAATTTACACTCGACCCCCTTTTTCCCCTAAAACGCAGGCTTAATCGTATAGAGGTGACAAGTACCTCTTTTGCTCATTTTATCTGTCGAGT
Organism: Cyanothece sp. BG0011; assembly: GCF_003013815.1. Taxonomy (GTDB): domain Bacteria; phylum Cyanobacteriota; class Cyanobacteriia; order Cyanobacteriales; family Microcystaceae; genus Crocosphaera. The sequence goes on from NZ_PRLH01000006.1 coordinate 24,827, forward strand.
CATTCCTTGTTCTTGTCCCTTTGAAAGAACCATAACTGTGTTAGGACGCCAGTTATTCCACATTCCTCCTCTATGTAAATTGAATCCTTTTTATCATGAATTTGTCTCATTACGACTTAAAGCCTTAAGTTATCTATCAGATATTTGTGGTGAAAATGTTGATCATTATATTTGTTAAGTGATTATTAATTATTAATCATTAATTATTAATTGCTCGGTCATCGGTAATTATTAGGGAATTCAGTCATGAAACTAACGAAGAGCAAAATTAACGATCTATTGACACAACCAGGTTGTGAACATAATCAAAATAAGGAAGGTCAAGGTAAAAATAAGTCTTGTACTCAAACCGCTAACCCCGGTTCTGCTCAAGGAGGTTGTGCGTTTGATGGGGCTTCTATTGCTTTAGTTCCTATCACCGATGCTGCTCATTTAGTTCATGGTCCGATTGGTTGTTCTGGTAATAGTTGGAACAGTCGCGGTAGTCTCTCTAGTGGTCCAATGACTTATAAGATGGGTTTCACTACCGATTTATCAGAAAATGATATTATTTTTGGTGGGGAAAAGAAGCTTTATAAGGCGATCGCTCAATTAATAAAAAAGTATCATCCGGCTGCTATTTTTGTCTATTCTACCTGTGTAACGGCACTGATTGGTGATGATTTAGATGCGGTTTGTAAGGCAGCTACAGATAAATATAAAACCCCAGTTATTCCGGTTCATGCTCCGGGGTTTGTGGGAAGTAAAAACTTAGGAAATCGTCTCGGAGGCGAGGCTTTATTAGATCATGTCGTCGGGACAAAAGAACCGGAATATACCACTGCTTACGACATTAATTTAATCGGTGAATATAATGTTGCCGGTGAAATGTGGGGGGTTCTTCCTCTGTTTAAAAAGGCGGGAATTCGTGTTTTAGCAAAGATTACAGGGGATGCTCGTTACGAAGAGGTTTGCTCTGCTCATCGGGCAAAACTAAACGTCATGATTTGCTCTAAGGCCTTAATTAATATGGCCTCTGCCATGAAAGAACGCTACAACATTCCTTATATTGAGGAATCTTTCTATGGTGTCCAAGACATGAACCGTTGTCTACGCAATATTGCTCAATTTTTTGGGGATAAAGTATTAATAGAACGGGTTGAAGAAATAATCGAAGAAGAAACCAATAAATTAAACATTGCTTTAGCCCCTTATCGGGAACGTCTCAAGGGTAAGCGCATGGTCCTCTACACCGGCGGTGTTAAGAGTTGGTCCATTGTTTCGGCAGCCCAAGACTTAGGCATGGAAGTGGTAGCCACTAGCACCAAGAAAAGCACAGAAGAAGATAAGGGACGCATTAAGAAACTTTTGGGCAAAGATGGCATTATGCTCGAAAAAGGAAGCCCAGAGGAGCTTTTACGAGTCATTGAGAAGACAAAAGCTGACCTCTTGGTGGCAGGGGGCAGAAACCAATACACCGCACTCAAAGCGAGAATTCCTTTCTTAGATATTAACCAAGAACGTCACCATCCCTACGCTGGTTATATCGGTATGGTGGAAATGGCCAGGGAGTTAAGCGAAGCAGTTTATAGTCCCATCTGGCAACAGGTTCGTAAACCGGCTCCTTGGGAAATCTGGCAACAGGAACATGAAAGTTTATTGAACTTAGAAGCAGAAGGGGAATAATGAATTAAGAATGTAGAATTAAGAATTTAGAAAATATATAATTCTACATTCTACATTCTGCATTTTAAATTTTCCCCTACACCCCACACCCTAACAAAGCAATGACAACCATACTCAACCCTCACAAGTCTCTATCAGTCAACCCTTTAAAAATGAGTCAACCCCTAGGGGCAGCCTTAGCGTTTTTGGGGTTGCGGAAAATGATGCCCCTATTTCATGGCTCCCAAGGATGTACCGCGTTTGCTAAAGTTGTCCTGGTGCGTCATTTTCGTGAGTCTATCCCCCTGTCTACCACTGCCATGACCGAAGTTAGTACCATTTTGGGGGGGGAAGATAATATAGAACAGGCGATCTTAACCATCTTAGAAAAATATCAGCCTCAAATTATTGGCCTGTTAACCACTGGGTTAACGGAGACAAGAGGGGATGATATGCCGCGCATCCTTAAAACATTTCGGGAAAAACACCCAGAACTAGATAGTTTTCCTGTTATTTCTGTTTCTACCCCTGATTATAAGGGATCGTTACAAGATGGTTACACAGCAGCGGTTGAAAGTATTGTTTCTACGGACTACAGTAATGTAGCGGATGATGAACCCCCCACCGTGGGAATGAAACCCCAAGTGACAGTATTATGTGCTTCCCATTTGTCTCCTGGGGACGTAGAAGAGATCAAAACTATCATTGAAGGGTTTGGTATTACCCCGATTATGGTGCCTGACTTATCTCGTTCGTTGGATGGCCATTTAGAGGATGATTATCATACAGTAACCACGGGAGGCACTAGCTTAACTCAATTAAAACAGTTAAACCGGTCTTGTTTAACGTTAGCGATTGGGGAAAGTATGCGTAAAGCTGCGACAATTTTACAGGAACGTTTCGGCACAAAATACCAAGTATTTTCCCGTTTAGCTGGTTTAGATGCAGTTGATTCGTTTGTCTGGGAATTGTCGCAAATTTTAACCTCTCGTTGCGATCATCATTTTCCGATTGTGCCAAATGTTCCGGCTCATTTACAACGACAACGCCGGCAGTTACAAGATGTGATTCTTGATACTCATTTCTATTTTGGGGGTAAGAAAGTTTCTTTAGCTTTAGAACCTGATTTGCTCTATCAAACTGCTTGGTTATTAACAGAAATGGGAGCAAACATTCAAGCTGCTGTGACCACGACAAAGTCCCCCCTCTTGGAGAATTTACCCATCGATACAGTAACCATTGGTGACTTAGAAGATTTAGAAGAATTGGCTGTTGGTTCGGATTTAATTATTACGAATTCTCACGGTACTAGCTTAGCCAAACGTCTCAAAGCTCCCTTATATAGAATGGGTTATCCTGTGTTTGATCAATTGGGATTAGGTCAACGCTGTTTAGTGGGATATCGTGGCACCATGAAGTTTTTATTTGATGTTGGCAATATTCTTATGGAAGAAGAAGCCAAACATAGTCCCGTTGCTCTACATTAACACGGGTTTACTGTTTAAACTTTTCCCTTATTTCATTCATCTGAGAGGAAAAACATGAAAGTTGCATTTACTACTAGCGATAATGTCCATGTCAACGCTCACTTTGGTTGGGCGAAGAACATCGACTTATATGATGTGTCTCCTGACGGCTTCAATTTTGTCAATACCCTAGAGTTTGGTGGCGACTTAAAAGAAGACGGTAACGAAGACAAATTAGTACCTAAATTAGAGGCATTAGATGGCTGTACGTTACTCTATGTTTCTGCCATTGGTGGCAGTGCGGCAGCCCGTTTAATCCGTCAAAATGTGACCCCTATTAAAGCAAGAACTGACCAGGATAAAATTGACGAAATTCTAGGGGAATTAGTCAAAACTTTAAAAGGAAATCCTCCTCCTTGGTTACGGAAGGTTCTGCAAAAAGAAGCGGGACTTGAGCCAACGCCTAACTTTTTATCTGAAGAAGATGAATAACGGGTAATTAGTGAAAAGTTAGCAGTTACCAGTCATCAATAAATTGAGAATTGATAGCTGCTTTCTGATCGGTTTATTTCCCTATTTTCCTCTTCTTAATTGTCTTAAAACTTCTATGAATAATTAACAACAAAATAGTGTAAAATTGTTCATAGATAACGGAAATGCTCTCATTGTAATTGTTATTATGACAACAACAACAACAAATTCGGAAACCAATACTCTCTTAGTCGAACAAAGTCCTTTTCTACAATCATTAGTTCAGCAAATTCGGGCTTACGATCACTATGGAGTGTATCGTACGTGGACTGATGAACTTGTTATTGCACCTTATGTTATTCCTAAGAAGAAAAGACGGGAAATTTCATTAGAAGGGGATATTGATCCGACGACAAAATTAAGAATCCTGTGTTATTTTCGGGCGATCGCAGCTTTAATAGAAAAAGAAACAGGGTTATTATGTCAAGTTGTTGTTGACCTCAACCATGAAGGCTTTGGCTGGGCTTTAGTTTGGGGCGGAAAATTAATGGTAGTTTCTCGTAGTTTACGGGATGCTCATCGCTTCGGTTTTGACACCTTAGAAAAGTTAAACGACCAAGGAACTAAACTGGCCAATGCTGGCATTGAATTAGTTAAAAAGTTTCCTGAAGTTTCGAGACTTTAATGTAAGGAAATAGGGAACCCACCCCTAACCCCTCCCAGGAGGGGAAGGCAAAAGTTTTGAAATAGTCAACCAGAAAACTGAGGTAAAAAGATGACAGTTGCTACTGATAATAATCCCACGCCAGAAGCGGTTGCGGATCTCAAAAAAAAGGTTCGTAAACTCAATTCTAAAGCTGGTCAAATGAAGATGGATTTACACGATCTCGCTGAGGGATTGCCTACCGACTACGAAACCTTAGTCGAAACGGCACAAAAAACTTACGATATATTTCGTGAGTTAGATCAACTAAAGAAAAAACTTAACATCTGGGAGGAAACCCTAAAATGACTTTAACTGCTGATACCCCAAGAACCCTGGCTGAGTTCACCAAACTTATCGACACAGAAGACTATTTAAACTTCTTTGGTATTAGTTATGACCCTACTTTTGTTAACGTTAACCGTCTCCATATTCTTAAGCAGTTCTCTTTACTTGTCGCGCAAGTCGACAAAGCCTTCCCCGATCTCAGTGAAAGTGAAAAATTAGAAAAATACAAATTAGCTTTTTCAGAAGCTTACGAACTGTTTAAAACCTCTAGTCCTCTAGAAACCAAACTGTTTAAAGTCTTTAAAGACGTTCCGAGTAATGTGGTTTTATTGGATGATTTAACCAAAGAAGCTGGCATTATTCACTAGGAATTAAGAATGTAGAATTAAGAATTTAGAAAATATAAATTCTACATTCTACATCCTACATTCTACATTCTACATTTACCTCAAAACGGTCATGAACTTCACCCCTACTGAACTCGAACGTTATTCACGACAAATACAACTCCCTGGTTTTGGCGAGGAAGGACAAAAACGCCTGAAGGACACCACTGCTGTGGTCACAGGGGTCGGTGGCCTTGGGGGAACGGTTGCCCTCTACTTAGCTGTTGCTGGTGTGGGTAAAATCATTCTCGTTCGGGGGGGTGAGCTTCGCCTCGATGATCTCAACCGTCAAATACTGATGACCAATAGCTGGGTGGGTCAACCGAGGGTTTATAAAGCCAGAGAAACCCTGCTCAATATTAACCCTGAGATTGAAGTTGAGGCGGTGAATGAGTTCGTCACAGCAGACAATATCGATGCGTTGGTACAAAAGGCCGATATTGCTTTTGACTGCGCCTTTGACTTCAAAGAAAGGACTCTGTTAAACAAAGCTTGTGTCCGTTGGGGTGTTCCCATGGTGGAAGCCGCCATGAGTGGCATGGATGCGTACTTAACCACCATTATTCCTGGAGAAACCCCTTGCCTATCCTGCATCTTCCCAGAAACCCCTGAATGGGACCGTTGGGGGTTTGGGGTATTAGGGGCGGTATCTGGCAGTTTAGCCTGTTTAGCGGCCTTAGAAGGCATCAAACTCTTAACCGGACTCGGAGAACCCCTCACCGGTCAATTATTAACGATGGAGTTAGGCACTGCCACCTTTGCCAAACGTCGTCCTTACCATGACCCTGACTGTCCCGTTTGCGGTAACTTTACCCAGCAACAGTTAAGTCGTTATGTCGGAAGGCAAGAGGCAAGAGGCAACAAGCAACAGGCAACAGGAATGAAGAATTGAATTAATTTTTCATTCTAAATTCTAAATTCTAAATTCTAAATTCTTAACCATGACTGTCACTCTTACTGAAAAAGCTGCCTTGAAACTCCGTACCGTCTTATACGGGAACTCAACCAATATCACTGGTATTCGTGTTGGTGTTAAAGACGGTGGCTGTAATGGCTACGAATATGCCTTAAATTTAGTCAAAGAAGCCAACAGCGAAGATGTTCGCTTTGAACAGGATAATGTGCCTATCTATGTTGACCCGAATAGTGTGTCTTTATTGGATGGGGTGATTATCGATTTTGTCGATAGTTTAACCCAAAGCGGTTTCACTTTTACTAACCCCAATGCAACGGATACTTGTGGCTGCGGTAAGTCTTTCTCTACAGCCAACTGCGGCGGCCAAGCTACTTCTTGTAGCTAAATAAAGTTTTGATTTTTAATGGTTATTTCTTCTGTTTCCAGGGGGAATCAATTGTTAAAAATCAATGGTAAACGTTCCTATATTTTAAGGAGAACACTCATGACTGCTACTTATCAAGTTCGTCTCATGAAAACCTACAAGAAAAAGAACAAAGAGACGGGCAAAAAAGAAGAGTTTGCTGAAGTTGATGTAACCCTAGAAGTTCCTGAAGATGAGTATATCTTCGATATTGCTGAAGAAGAAGGGGTTGAACTTCCCTCCTCTTGTCGGTCTGGGGCCTGTTCTAGTTGTGTGGGACGCATCGTTGAAGGAGAGGTTGATCAAGAAGATCAAAGCTTTCTCGATGATGAACAAGTGGAAAAAGGATGGGTATTACTTTGTGTGGCTTATCCTCGTTCTAACTGCACCATTAAAACTCACCAAGAGGCTTATTTGGCGTAAATTCTTGACCTATTTTCCTCTTCCAACTGCTGGGGAAGTCGTGGCCAATGCTACGACTTCCTATCCCTAAATTTTAGACTGTTCAAGGGAAACATTTTATGAATACTATTAACCAAGACAATAACGTGCTTTCTCTGAGGTATTCGATGAATTTAAAGTGGAGAACATTTGTATATAAAACAGCATTTTGGATGATGGGAGAAATCTTGCTCAATATCCTGGGTTTGGATAATGTTGCTGATTATAGTGAGTTTCTATTTGGTCACGAATTAGAGTTATCTAAAAAGAATCATCGCACCGTCAAACTCTCTTGTTTGAAGCCAAAGTTTTGTGACAAAGTTCATGAAAATTGTCCAGTGGATGAAGTGGCTTTACAATTTTCAGATTCTCCTCTGGAGAATTGTATTACTAATCATGGAGTGTTTTTCAAAAAATGCACCAAAATTAAACATTATTGTATTAAAGCCTCTCTATTCTCGGATCTCTCTTACAATTTGAAATGGGAAGACTATCACCGTGATTCGTGAAAAGTTAGTCAACGAGTATCGCTATCTTATTAATGATTCATATCCTTATATTAACTCTTTATTAAATAATTGTTATATTAAAATTATTGACGGCTGTCTGAATCCTGTTTCTGCTCCTTACTATTATTTGGGCATTTATTATGCAGGGAGAAATGGAAAAGAAATTACTTTATATAAAAATGAATTGCGGCAAATTGCCAACAGTTTTGGTATGATTGATATCGTTTTTATCAATGCTAAAAGAATTATTCGTGATCCAGCATCAACTTTAAAAAAAGAAAATCCTCGTCTATGGTTAGAACTTTATTGGGTTTCTAGTAAGGTTTCAACTAATTTAGACTAATTAAATCTTCCCACACCCCCCACACCCCCCACACCCCCCACACCCCCCACACCCCCCACACCCCCCTTTAAAAGGGGGGCCGGGGGGGTCGGGGGCCGGGGGGGTTATGGGCCGGGGGGGTAGGGTGTCGGGTATGATCAAAGGCGTAATATATGATTGATAATTATTACTAATTACCCTAGCCCAACTGGATGATGACAAGATAAAAAACCTATGATAAAGAAAATTTAAATTAATAAAAAATTGGTTGTAAATTAATATTTTTTGTGTTATGTATCTCTAGTTACTGTTTAAAATAGGCGAAAAAATTACACTAATAACAAGGTACAAAAAAGACCTATGAAGTGTAATCAATGTCCTGATAGTTGTCAAAACAATTCTCAAACTTATAACAGGTTGTGGCAAAGTTTCTTACCGAAACCCTTTCAAGGTAAATCCCCAGAAGTAGTTTCTCAAGGAACTATTGCCTTAGTGGGTTCTCCTAACGTAGGTAAAAGCCTTTTATTTAATGTATTAACTGGGGCTTATACCACCGTTTCTAACTATCCTGGAACCACTATAGAAGCCTCTCGCAACTATATCACCATTGCGGGAAAAACTATCACCCTAATTGATACACCAGGGATGTATTCTCTGATTCCAATGACAGAAGAAGAACGGTTTTCTCGAGAGTTATTATTTAAAGAATCCTTAGATTTAGCTGTTCATGTCATTGATGCCAAAAATCTCAGTCGAATGTTAAATTTAACCTTTCAACTGATGGAAACTCAAGTGCCAATTATCCTGGCTGTCAACATGATTGATGAAGCTGAAAAATTAGGCATTTGGGTCAACGAAAAGCAATTAGAAGCATCTCTGGGTATTCCTGTTGTCACTTTATCTGCAGCCCAACAACGAGGCATCAAAAGTTTAACCGCTAAGATGGCTAATTATGTCCACATTCCTGCGCTATCCTACAGCTATTGAAGAAGGAATCACTAAAATAGAATGCCTTCTCACCAGCGATCATAACGTTGTGAAAGCGGCCATTGAACCGTTGGTTTCTCGGCGTTCTTTAGCTCTTTTATTACTGCAAAAAGATCCCTTACTATGGGAAAAAGTCCGCCACAGCGAACCTAGATTTGAAGCCATTGAAATGGTGATCGAATCGGTGCAATCTCAATTTAGTGATCCCTTGGTGTTAGTGATAGCCAAAACCCGACATCAAGCTGCTAAAAAAATTGAAGAGTCCGCCATTGTCAAAATTAAGAAGAAGTCAACGGAAAGTGAAGAATTTTTTCATCGTTTAACCGTTAATCCTGTCACGGGATTTCCCTTACTCTTTTTGATTGCTTATATCGGCATTTATCAATTTGTTGGTGGCTTCGGGTCAGGGGTGTTAGTGAATAATTTAGAAGGGGTGTTTACTCAACAAATTGATCCCCTCATTAATGGGATCATTAGTCGCTTATTGCCTTGGACAATTTTACAAGATTTACTGGCTAACGAACAGGGAATTCTGACCTTAGGAATGCGTTACGTCATCGCCATTATTTTTCCGATTACGACTACATTCTTTTTGGTTTTTTCCATTCTTGAAGATAGTGGTTACTTGCCGAGAATTTCCCTATTAGTTGATCATTTATTCAAACTGATTGGGTTGTCCGGTCGTTCCATTATTCCCTTAATTTTAGGCTTAGGTTGTGGCAGTACAGGTTCATTACTGACCCGTACCATCGAAAGTAAACGAGAACGGTTTATTGTCTCTTTACTCTTAGCTTTGGTGATTCCATGTTCCGCCCAATTGGGTATTTTTATCGGACTGCTTTCTCAGAATTTTATGGCCTTAGTGATTTGGGTAATTTGTATTACTTTCATTTTCGCCATTGTTGGGGCCGTAACCACCAAAGCACTACCGAGAAGTTTGTCCTATTTTTATATGGAAATACCCCCGTTGCGCTTACCTCATCTTCGTTCTATTCTAACGAAAACCTATAGCCGAGTTCGCTGGTATTTAAGTGAAGTGATTCCTTGGTTTATGTTAGCATCGGTTCTCATTTGGTTCGGAAAATTAAGCGGATTATTACCTTTATTAACCAAAGGCATAGAACCCATAATGCTAAAATTAGAACTTCCCCCAGAAGCTTCTATTATGTTTATTTATGGCTTTTTTAGGCGGGACTATGGGCAGCCGGAATGTTTGATTTACATCATTCTGGGGTGTTAATGGGAAGACAATTAGTGGTTTCTGCTGTTACTTTAACCCTATTTATTCCTTGTTTATCGCAATTTTTATTTATGGTGAGGGAGCGAGGGCTAAAAACAACCATTGCTTTGAGTAGTTTGGTTATTGTTTTTGCCTTTTCTATGGGCTATTGCTTGAACAAACTATTGCTAATTTTGGAGATACTCTAATGATGTTTACTCAAACCTTTACCATCGAATCTTCAGCGTTAAACCTTATGAAGGAAAAGGAAAAAGGCGTAATCACGCAATTCCGAAAAAGCGATGAAACCTTACTCAGGAAACTGATTGCTATTGGCATTATGCCGGGACTTTCTATTACCTTAGAACAAAAAATTCCTTCCTATGTGGTTAAAGTTGAAGGAACGAGAATTGCTTTAGATCGCTCCATTGCTAAGGCAATTTATGTCAGAAAAACAAAATAGAATAGGGAAAGTGATGAAAAAAATAAGCTTGAACCCCAAACAAGGTTATTTCTAGAAACCACTAACCTGTTAAAAATTATCCTAGGTATTATCTTAAAGATTGTAGCGTGGAAAGTGTTGTTACACCGCCAAGCTTAATTGTTTATTTATCAATGTAAGGAAGTATCATGACATTGGATTGGTCCCCCGTTTGGATATCATTAAAAACCGCAGCTTTAGCAACCCTGATTGCTTTTTTTCTGGGGGCGATCGCAGCTAGAACGATGTTCAAATATCGGGGGAGAGCCAAAGGGTTAATTGATGGTATTTTCACCGCCCCCTTGGTGCTTCCTCCTACAGTTGTGGGCTTTTTTCTCCTCTTATTGTTAGGAAAATATGGTCCGGTTGGTCGACTGTTAAGAGTATTTGATGTTACCATCATTTTTACATGGTATGCTGCGGTAATTGCGGCCACCGTTGTCGCCTTCCCCTTGATGTATAAGACAGCCTTGGGAGCCTTTCAACAGATTGATACGACCCTGCTGTCCTCAGCCAGAACCCTAGGGGCAACAGAATGGCAAGTCTTCTCAAAAGTCCTTTTACCCCTCGCTAGACCGGGATTAATTGCCGGGGTATTGTTAGCCTTTGCCCGTGCCTTAGGGGAGTTTGGAGCCACCCTGATGTTAGCCGGGAGTATTCCAGGAAGAACCCAAACCATCCCCATTGCCATCTTTTTTGCAGCGGAAAGTGGGGATATGGCAGAGGCCATGCTCTGGGTGAGTGTGATGTTAGGGTTATCCCTCTCCATTGTGGTAGCGGTGAACTACTGGAGCGATCGCCGTCCCGAAAAACGGATCAGAAGACGGGCAAAAGAAGGCCACCTCAGCTTAGTGGACGAAAGCTTACTTCCTTGGGATCATCCGGTGACCCCCTTAACCTGGGAATATAGCCGTACCCATGTGTTACCCACCCCCATCGAGTTAATTGTCGATATCCAGAAACAATTACCCGGTATTAAGATCAATGTTTCTTTTTCCACCAATCAACTGCCCCTAGGACTCTTAGGCGGTTCTGGTGCTGGCAAAAGCTTTATTTTACGCTGTATTGCAGGGTTAGAAACCCCGGATCAGGGTTGCATTGTCCTCAACGGGCGAGTGTTATTCGACTCTCGACGGGGCATTAATGTGCCTATCCGCGATCGCCGAGTTGGTTTCTTGTTTCAAAATTATGCCCTGTTTCCCCACCTTACCGTTGCTCAAAATATCGCCTTTGGCCTGCCCAAAGGGTTATCTAAGATCGCTATTCGTCAACGGGTGGAAAAACAACTGATCGCCATTCAATTACAGGGATTAGGCGATCGCTATCCACAAGAGTTATCAGGAGGACAACAGCAAAGAGTCGCCTTAGCCAGAGCCTTAGCCAGTGAACCGGACATTTTACTGCTGGATGAACCCTTTTCCGCCCTGGACACCTATTTACGGGATCAACTCGAAAAACTTCTAAGACTCAGTTTAACCCATTTTCCAGGGGCTACCCTTTTCGTTTCCCATAACCTAGAAGAAGCCTATCGTATTTGTCCAAACCTCTTGATCTTAGACGAAGGACGGATCATTGCCCAAGGACCCAAACAAGAAATCTTTGACTATCCCCATGACTTCCGAGTGGCGCAACTGACAGGATGTAAAAACTTCTCCCGTACTCTAGTTACATCAGAAAATGAAATTACCGCCCTTGACTGGGGATGTACCCTGAAAATTTATGAGCCTATCCCCCCCAATTTAGCCCATATGGGTATCCGCGCCCATCAATTGGTCTTTCCCGACATTGACGGCATCAAAGATGGCTACAGCGACAATATTTTTACTTGTTGGCTCACCAGTCAAAGTGAAACCCAACACCGAACAACGTTATACCTGAAGTTAAAGTCTGCCCCCACCAGTCCCTTCGACTATCACCTACAGGCCGAAGTGTTTAAGGACAAGTGGAATGAGTTAAAAGAACATCCTCAACCCTGGCGGATACAACTTCATCCCCTGCGCCTCATGTTACTACAGAATTCAAGCGGTTCCGTATCTCTTGAATATCAACCTAGCCACTCCCCAAGAATGACTAGGGATGATCGATCAAATCAACAACCATCCTAATACAAGGAGGACACTTATATGGCAAGTTTAACTGGCCTTACTTTTGGTAAACTCGAATGGATTCCTAAATTTGTTGAAGCCATCAACAAAGATACCTGCCTCGGTTGCGGACGTTGTTTCAAAGTCTGTGGTCAAAACGTTTTAACCTTAATGGGGGTTAACGAAGAGGGTGAGTTTGTAGACGAAGACGAAGATGATGACGATATCGAGCGTCAAGTCATGACCATTGCTAACAAAGCAAAATGTATTGGTTGTGAAGCTTGCGCCCGCATTTGTCCCAAAAATTGCTACACTCACGCCCCTTTACCTGCGTAAGTCTCTTAGGTTAAGTTGGGTTGCGCTTCGGCGCACCCTTCTTTCTCTTAGAAGATACTTAAATCGTAGGATAAATGATATATACTGATAATATATATCAAAAGAATCCCCATGAAACAAAAAACAGCTAAACTCTTTATGAATGGCCGTAGTCAAGCTGTACGGTTGCCTCAAGAATTTCGATTTGAAGGGAAAGAAGTTTATATTCATAGAGTTGGCAATAAAGTTATTTTATCTCCTAAACCGACTACCTGGGAAGACTTTTTTGAGAAAACCCCTTTACCCTCAGAAGATTTTATGGAACAAAGAATTGATTCCCCTCCTCAAACTAGAGAGGAACTATTCTAAATGTATATGTTAGATACGAATATTTGTATCTATATCATTAAAAAGCGTCCATCTACAGTATTAACTCGTTTTCAAACTATTTCATCTGAAAACTTGTATATTTCTGTGATAACTGTAGCTGAATTACAATACGGTGTAGATAAATCTAATGCTAAAAGTAAGAATCAAGAGATTTTAGATGATTTTATCTCACGCTTACAAGTTTTACCTTGGGAAGAAACAGCAGCACAATACTATACCAAAATTCGTAATTATTTAGAAACAAAAGGGACTCCTATTGGTAATATGGATATGTTGATTGCAGCACATTGTCAAAGTGAGAATTATATCTTAGTTACTAATAATATTCGAGAATTTGAAAGAATTCCTGAGCTAAAAGTAGAAAACTGGATTTAGGGCGATCTCGTAGGTTGGGTTGAGGCACGAAACCCAACAATATGATGAACTATTTCATTACATTAATTTCATCTAAAATTTTATCAAATTCTCCAATCTTAGAAGATAATATAATTAACTCCTACATCTTAATATTATGAATCAAATTTCTTGGTACGATGCGTCAGAAGAAGTCAAAGAGTTATTAGTATTAGCGACAGATAACTGGGAAAATAGCAGTTTATCTGAACAATATATTAATCAAGCGTTAGAAAAAGCAGGGGATAATATGGATGTTTTAGTGGGTGCTTATCGCTTCTTTTTCTATAAAAATAAACCAGAACTTGCTTTAAAAATTGCCAAAAAAGTCGTAAAAATTATCGAAAAACAGGAAAATTTACCCATAGAATGGGAACAACTGCAACCCATCTTATTAAAGCGTCAACAAGAACCAAATATTAGACTTTATCTGAATGCTTATGCGTCTCAAGGCTACATTTTAGCGAAAATGGGTGAAATTGAAACAGCAAAATTAATAACGGAAAGGGTTCAAGGAATTGATGAACATCGGGAGTTTTGTGCAACAACCGTATTTGAGGTATTAACCAAAGACCCCGATGAGGATGATGATTAATACAGTTAACAATTAATTACGTCTATTTTTAAGCCAATTATCAACTGAAAATTGGTTAAAATTAACCCCTGCTAAAAGAATAAACAGGACAATATTATAAATTAACTGACTACTGGCCCCATCCCAATTCTGAATAATGGTAATACCATACATCAGAATAATCATGAGAACAAAACAAGCAATTAAAGCACTTCTGGTCAAAAATCCTACCGTAATTAAAGCCCCCACAATTAACTCAACGGGAGGCACTAACCCCGCATTCATTCTTACTAAAAATTCAGGAATTCCCGAATCTTGCATGGTACTAACCATTGCATTAATAAAGCTAGGCACATCAAAAATTCTGGTAAATCCGTGGTTAAAATAGTTTACCCCGACAACAATTCTAAGTAAGGTATAAGCTGCCACAATATCTTTAGTTCTTAAACTAACTTGTGATTTATTATTAATGGTTGGTTTACTATCTAACATAATCCTAATAGTAGATAATTGTTCATTGGTCACTGTTGAGTGATCACTGAAAATTAACTTTTAATAATTGTCACCGTAGTATCATCTTGTAATCCATCACCGCCTTTAATCACAATCGATTGACCTTTTTTAAGTTGAGGATGACTGATAATAACATTTTCTCCAAGATCCTCAATTAATTGGACTTCTAATTGTTCGGCTTGATTATTATCAACGGTAAATAATAACCATTGGTCGCCCCGTCTTGTTAACGCATCTCTGGGAACCGTAAACGTATTTTTATCAATAATAGGCATGATTAAATCGGCTTGAATGGCCATCCCTGGTAACAATTGTTCAGGGGGATTATTAAGGCTAACTCTCACTAATTGTCGACGGGAATTTGTATTGGCCGCTGGTACAACTGCAGTAATTTGGGTTAGTTTTTCCCAGTTAGGTAACGCCCTGGCGAATAAATTCACCTGCATTCCTTCGGTTATTTGTCCACTTAAACTTTCAGGAATTTCTAAGAAAATATCCAATGAGCGATCGCTAACTAACGTTAAAATCGGGTCATTTACCTCCACATAGTCCCCTGGGTCTGCTTCTCTCGACTGAACGACCCCGGACACAGAAGCCCTAATTTTCGTCCGTTCTAGGCGCAATTTCGCCTGGTCTACCGCAGCTTGAGCCGCCTTAACCACCCCTTGTTGTGCGTCAATTTCTTCTTGGGTGGGACCGGCTTGAGCTTCTGCTAAAATAGCGGTGGCTCGAAGGCGATCGCTTTTGGCATTATCCACACGGGTTTGCCCTTGGGCGATATCTTGACGGGTTGAAGTTTCTTCAGCTTTTAAGGCAGCTTCGGCCCGTAATCTTTGGTTGCGCGTTTCATCGGCCCTCGCTTCGGCTTCGACTAACGCCCTTTCTGATAACGCCCCTTCTAAGCTTAACCCTTTAATCCGTTGTAAGTTGTCTTGTGCCTCTTTTTCGCGACTTCTGGCTGCTTCGAGTTCGGCCTGACGTTGCATCATTAAATCAGGTTGTAGGGCGATTAAACGCTTTAAATTATCTAAAGCCTCTTTTTCTCTAGCTTGGGCTGCGGTTAACTCTGCTTTACGTTGAGCAATAATCTCGGAGCGGGTTCCCACTTCTAACCGTTCTAGGTTACTCTGTTCTTGTACTAATCTGGCTTGAGCTTCCGCTAAGGCTATTTGACCATCCGCATCGTCTAAAATAGCAATGATCATCCCTGGGGTCACTTTATCCCCTTCTTTAACTAAAATCTTCTCCACAGTTCCGGCAACTTGAGGACTGAGGGTTGCTTTTTCCCCTGCTTCGACTTGGCCCAGTAATCTGACCTGCTGATTCCCCGTTTCTGAGCTTAACATCACCGTTTCTACTGGTTTAGGGGGTGGGGTTGCATTGTTAGTTTGGGGGGTTGGCATTAATAAAGGACTGAGGATTTGCCAGAGGGTGATTCCTCCCCCTAAAATGACAATACCGATTAACCAGTAACGAAATTGACCTTTTATCGGTTTATTAGTTTGGTTTTCTTTTTGTTGCTCTTCAACTTCAGGGTTGGAAGTTGATACGTCTTGTGAGGAAATATCAGGTGATTTCATGGCCTTACTCAAGATTGGGGGGCAATTTGTCTACAACTTTAATTTATATTAATTTTTATTGACGAATTTTACCAAGCCTTAACCAAGAGATTCATGTAGATGACAAACATCCTAGTGAAGATTGTAGGGGAGATCCGGAGACTGGAGCATGGGAGAAATTAACAAAGATGTCAGCAGCAGTTCCCATCTCCCTGCTCCCTGCTCCCTGCTCCCTACTCCCTACTCCCTGCTCCCTGCTCCCTGCTCCCTGCTCCCTACTCCCTGCTCCCTACTCCCTACACCCCTAAAATTTAAGTGATCACAGTAGGTTTATCCCGTCCTGTAAATTGCTTAATTTGGGCAATTTCTTCGGCTAATTCAATCAGGGAAGATAAGGCTTCTTGGGTGTCTACATCATGCTTACTACTATCAGGTTCATAACTTTCTAAATACACCCGTAAGGTTGCTCCTTTAGTCCCGGTTCCTGAGAGGCGGAAAACAATACGAGAACCATCCGTAAACCCGATACGAATGCCTTGTTTTTCGCTAACACTCCCATCAACAGGGTCAGTATAAGCAAAATCATCGCCATAGGCAACTTCATAGTTACCGTAGGTTTTCCCTTTCATGTCCCCTACCAGAGAACGTAAACGGTTCATTAACTCATTGGCCGGGCCTGACTCAACTTCTTCATAGTCATGACGGGAATAGAAGTTACGGCCATATTCTTGCCAATGATCTTTGACAATTTTTTCAACGGACTCCCCTTTTACCGCTAAAATATTTAACCAGAAAAGCACTGCCCAAAGACCGTCTTTTTCGCGAATATGGTTTGATCCGGTGCCGAAACTTTCCTCACCGCAAAGGGTAGCTTTCCCTGCGTCGAGTAAGTTACCGAAGAATTTCCAACCGGTGGGGGTTTCATAACAGTCTATGCCCAGTTTAGCAGCCACACGGTCAGCCGCCGCACTGGTAGGCATTGATCGCGCCACCCCTGCAATACCATCCTTATACCCTGGTACTAGGGTAGCATTGGCCGTTAACACGGCTAAACTGTCGCTAGGGGTGACAAAAAAGTTTTGCCCTAGGATCATATTGCGATCGCCGTCTCCATCGGAGGCGGCCCCAAAGTCCGGCGCATTGTCCCCAAACATAATGTCGACAAGATCATGGGCATAAACTAAGTTAGGATCAGGATGGCCACCCCCAAAGTCTTCTAAGGGTTCACCATTTTGTACCGTTCCTTCTTTTGCCCCTAAATATTGCTCAAATAATGCCTTTGCATAGGGACCCGTCACAGCATGGAGGGAGTCCATACACATTTTGAAGTGATCAGAACTGACCATTGACTTAATTTTATCGAAGTCAAATAATTCTTGCATCAACTCCACATAGGGGTTAACTGAGTCGATCACTTCTACGTCCATTGTCCCTAGTTTAAAGGAACCGGGGCGATCTAAGTTGATGTCGGCCGCGTCCAAAATCTTGTATTCTTTAATGGTTTTAGTGCATTCATAGATAGCATTGGTGACTTTTTCAGGGGCCGGACCACCATTACTCACGTTATATTTTACGCCAAAGTCTCCGTTAGGGCCTCCAGGGTTATGACTGGCGGATAAAATAATGCCTCCAAAGGCGTTATATTTGCGAATAACCGCCGATGCTGCGGGGGTGGAGAAAATGCCCCCACAACCCACTAAAATGCGTCCGATATTGTTCGCTGCCGCCATTTTGAGGATAATTTGAATGGCTTGACGGTTATAATAACGGCCATCACCCCCGACTACCAGGGTTTGGCCTTCGCAACCATCGAGACTGTCGAAGATAGACTGGATAAAGTTTTCTAAATAATTAGGCTTTTGGAAGGTAGGGACTGCTTTTCTGAGTCCAGAAGTGCCTGGTTTTTGGTCATCAAAGGGGGTTGTAGTAACGGTACGAATTGTCATAATGCAATTAGACCTATAGTTTAGTATTCTGCTATACCCATGCTTAGGTAGGGTTCATAACCACTTTACGTCATTTACGGTCAATCAGAATGTAGAATTTAGAATGTAGAATTTAGAATTACCGCCATCTCAAGTGTTTGTGTAGGGTGGGTTAGACGGGGATAATATATGCAACTAATGAGAATTTCATTATCCGTCGTAACCCACCACGATCGCTTCACTCGAAGTTAGAAGTCAGAAGTTGTTTTTTCTAATATAAGTGAGGGAATGATTAAAAATAGTCAAAAATCAATTAACTCATGTTCTCAAAGATTCTAGAATAAGCAAAACACTGATTTAATTGTGGACAGTTTATCGTTAATTTAATACAATATGCAAAAACCGAGAATAAGAATGATTGCTTAAAATTCCAACAGTATAGCCAAACATATAGAGAAGCCAATATTGACAGATCATTAATTCTATTATTGTTAAACTTGATTACTAACAGTGAGAATAGATATAATAAGAATGATGACTTAAAAATAAAAATAACATTATTTTATTTAGTAATCTATTGTCTGAAAATAATCCTTTTTTTCTTGAGTGTATAAAACAAGGTTATTTAACAAATTATAATTTTAGTCAATGGTTGCAACAAGATAAAACCTGGGAAGAAACTATTCAATTAAATATAAATTCTTCTCTTCCTATTATTACTTATTATCAATATATTTCATTGAGACTAAAAGATTTTT
Source organism: Cyanothece sp. BG0011 (assembly GCF_003013815.1). Taxonomy (GTDB): domain Bacteria; phylum Cyanobacteriota; class Cyanobacteriia; order Cyanobacteriales; family Microcystaceae; genus Crocosphaera. Next base: position 43,574 of record NZ_PRLH01000006.1, read on the forward strand.
CTAAGATAAAGTTTCCTTAATCAGAGGATTATAAATATTTTGAACACATTAAGCAAATGTTAGTCTATAAAAATTCTTTAATGACTGAGTTGAATAATTATAATGATTTTATTGAATGGTTTAAACAACATTTTTTCTAAATAATTAAAAGAATGCTGACTGATTTATGTTAAAATAATTTATAATAGCTTGATCTTTAAATTTAAAATTTTTAGGGAATTCAAATGAAACGGGATGAGGTGCTTAAAATCATAGCAGAACATCGAGAACAATTAGAAAAATTGGGGGTCAAATCTTTGTCTTTATTTGGTTCAGTAGCAAGAGAGGAAGCTGGACCTAACAGTGATGTAGATTTCTTAGTAGAATTTAATCGTCCAGGTGGTTTATTTCAGTTGTTAAGAGTCCAACATTATTTAGAAGACATTTTAGGCTGTTCCGTTGATTTAGGAACAGAAACGGCGTTAAAAGAACATTTACGAGAACCTGTATTAAAGGATGTAATTCATGCCTTCTAGAGAGTGGCAACTGCGTATTCAAGACATTCTAAACTCTATTTCTGAAATTAATCAACGAACGCAAGTAATGACGTTTGAAGAATTTATTAAAAATCAAACAATTGTTAAATCAGTTCTCTATGATTTGATTATTATTGGAGAAGCCACTAGAAATGTTCCCCAAGAAATTCAGTCCAAATATCCTCATATTCCCTGGCGTTTAATGGCAGGAATGAGAAATATAGCAGCCCATGAATATTTTAGAGTAGATGTGAATAGAGTCTGGTCAACAATAGAAGAAGATTTACCTCTGTTAGTTCCACAATTACAGGAACTCTTAGACCAAGAAAATAACCCTTAACCTCAACATACATACCGTTATGAAAAAAGACCCTAGATAATTTTTACGCCTTAAACCAGCAAACCTTCAAATAAAATACGCCCCTCTGTTGCCCTGATTAGGGGATCAGAAGCCCTTTCCGGGTGGGGCATCATCCCTAAAATATTGCCCTGTTTATTGCTAATTCCAGCAATGTTAGACAAAGAACCATTGGGGTTACTATCTTCGGTTATTTCCCCCAATAAATTGCAGTAACGGAAGACAATTTGATTATTATCCTCTAACCCTTTAATGGTGTCTTCATCCCCATAATAACGCCCTTCTCCGTGGGCAACTGGTAGGGTAATAACTTGATTAGAAGTATATTTTTTTGTCCAAGGTAATTGATTATTTTCGACTCTTACGGCAACGCGATCGCAGATAAAATGTAAATCTCGGTTACGAATGAGGGCCCCTGGTAATAACCCCACTTCCGTTAACACTTGAAACCCATTACAGATCCCTAACACTAATTTACCTTGGTTAGCGTGTTCGATGACTGATCGCATCACAGGGGAAAAACGGGCGATCGCCCCACATCGGAGATAGTCCCCATAACTAAACCCACCGGGAAGGACAATCGTATCAATATCACTGATATCTGTGTCTTGATGCCAGATCATGCGGGTGGGTTGGTCCAGTAACCCTTGGGTAACCGTAGTTAGATCGCGATCGCAGTTTGATCCAGGAAAAACAATGACACCAAATTTCATAATTAACTCCCAGTGGTTTCTAATGCTGTAATTTCATAACAATAATTTTCGATGACGGGGTTTGCCAGAAGGCGATCGCACATTTCGTCCACTTGGGTTTCCGCGTGAGTTTTATCATTTGCTAATATGGTAAGCTCAATATACTTACCAATTCTCACTTTTTCGACTCCTTCATATCCTAGCTGATGGAGTCCTGATTGTACGGCAACGCCAGCCGGATCTAAAACCGATGGTCTGAGGGTAACATAAATGCGACAATGGTATTCTTGAGACATTGGCAGTCAGTGATTAAGCTATATTTTCAATTATGAAACGTACTCGTTCTCAGGCTAACATTGTTCATGTCCTAAAATCCTTAACTCATCCTATTTCAGCCCAAGATTTATATATAGAAATGAAAAATCGGGATTTAGGGTTAGGACTAGCTACAGTTTATCGCAGTGTGACGTTCTCCCTCCGTTAACCGCTTGGGCGGTATAACGGGGGCTTCTAAAACAGAGATAACTGCATATACTCAGTTCCAGAAGTTTCCTGCTTCACAGGCTGTCCACTGACTAAGCCTCCACAGGCAGACGGGATGAGACCCACCCCATGTATTTGCAATGCCTTTTTTATAATATTAACTGCGGCGTTTTCATCCCTATCCATTGTCAAATTACATTTCGGACATTCATGTAATCTAACTGATAGTGTTTTCGGAACTTTATGACCACAGCTTGAGCAATTTACTGTCGTTCCATGAGGACTAACTTTGACAAACCAAACGCCGCGTTTTACCGCCACTGCTTCTAATTTTGTTAAGAAATTTCCCCAAGCGACATCTAAAATACTCTTAGCCAATTTAGTTTTAGCTAACCCTTTGATGTTTAAGTCTTCACAAGCAATAAAATCATAATTATTGACCAACCAATGTGCTGTTTTGTAGTGCCAGTCTTTTCGATATCTAGCAATTTTTTGATGAGTTAAAGCTATTCTTTTTTGTTGTTTCTCATAGTTTTTTGACCCTTTATTTTTTCTGGCTAATTTACGTTGTTGACGAGCTAAATGCTTTTGTCGATTGCGATAAATCTTTTTAACAGCAACTGTTTTTCCTTGACTGGTAGTCAAAAACTCTTTTAATCCTACATCAATTCCAACTGCTGATTTGATATTATCTATGGGAATAACATTCGGAATCGTCTCATCTTCTGCTGTAATACAGACATAGTATCCATCTGCTTTTTTAACGATTGTAGCTGTTTTAAGAATAAAACTTTCAGGAATCGGACGATGGATTACAACTGGTATAGCTCCCCATTTTTTTGTCCAAAGACAATTATTTTGAAACTTGATAACAGCTTTGGGATGATTAACTCTCGAAAAACTAAAAGACCTTAATTGACCAGCTTTTTTAAATCTAGGTCGCCCTCCTCTTTTACCTTTTTTATCTGGAACTAACCATCTTTTCCAGGCTTTTTCTAATCTTTGAAGATTCATCTGTTGAACTTCGCAGTAGATATTTTTGTAGTCAGGAAAGAGAGTTTTTGTCTGTTTTAAATCTGATTGTTGAGTGTAATAATTAACTTTTTCTGGTATTTCTCCTATGGTTTCACTAATTAAACTGCATCTATCAATAGCACATCGAGTCCGTCTTAACCAGTCCAAACGCTGACCTAGCGCATAGTTCCAGTGACGACGTAAAAGTTCTAACCACTGGTTTATACACTCTGCTTGCTTTTGATTAGGCTTGATTCGGTACTCAAATGTCAGTATCATAATACTATTATTGTAGCACTTATCGTTGTTAATGAACAATAGTTATAGTAAAGAAAATAGGTCAGTTTACTTACTTGCCGTACATATTGTCTTAGTGACTAAATATCGGAGAAAAGTCATTACCCCTGACATCCTATCTCGTCTGCAACGAATTTTCACAGATACTTGCAGTAAATGGGATTGTCGATTAGTAGAATTTAATGGTGAAACAGACCATGTTCATCTACTTGTTGAGTTTAATCCTAAAGTTCAACTTAGTAAATTTATTGCTAATTTAAAAACTGTTTCTTCTCGTTTAATCAGAAAAGATTTTTCAGATCATTTAACTCAATTTTATGGACAAAAACCTGTGTTCTGGACTGGTTCTTATTTTATTGCTACTTGCGGTGGTGTAACGATTGAACAACTTAAACAATATGTTGAAAAACAACAATCTCCTGTTTAAAAGGACTCCCTATGGTCGGTTTATTTTTTGGTCGGTAATTCCCCTCCCCCTAACATTCGTATAAGGGGAGACCCCTTACCGACATTTAAGTTGGAAGCATTAAAACTAGAGGGTGAGGTACAAGTCAGACAGTTACCCAATGGTGAGGCTGTTTATAGTTTAGTCCACGAAGATCAACATCATCTGACTTGTGTTAATTGTGGCCAATCTTTCCCCATTGATCAATGTCCCGTTCATGACTTAGAAGAAAAGTTAGAAACTTCTCATCACTTTAAAGTGTATTATCATACTTTAGAGTTTTTTGGTTTGTGTCATTTGTGTCAGGTGGGAGATTAGACGGTGGCAAATTGGTATTAAGTAGGTAGGTATAAGGAAATGAATCAAACTTGTAGGGTGGGCAATGTCTCAAATCGTGGTTCAAGTTTGTCAGCTTTTTCTTAGCATTGCCCACCTTACGTTTTAGAAACTTCCCATCACTTTAAAGTTTATTATCATACTTTAGAGTTTTTTGGCCTGTGTCATTTGTGTCAATTAGAAGAGTAGCTATACAGGAGTCAGGAGGAAATCAAAAAATAAAGCTGATTAAGTTTTAATCAGCTTTCAAAACCTATATTATTAAGTTACTTATCGATGGTTTATTTACGAAACTGGTTCAACATCGATAGTTTGTTCTTTGTTCAGTTTATCTTCTTGGGTAATAGATGATTTATTACCTTTTTGACGATGTTCTAAGAATAAAGCCGATAATTCACCCACTAATAAAGATAAAATGAGTCCATCATCGATCCATCCCAAAATAGGAATAAAATCCGGTGCAATGTCAAAAGGAAGTAATAAGTAAGCAACGGTTCCTAAAATAATAAACCAACGATATTGAGGATGTTGAATTTTGGATCGATACCAGTTGTAAAAGGATTTAACAATAGAATCCATGAATGTTTCCGTAACGTTTTAACTATTATTAGTTTGCCATTTATTGATAGTCATAACCAAGGGTTGATTACCGATCCTTTTTGTAGGGTTTCTCTTTTTTATAAGTGACAGTTTGCCAACTGTCCTATTAATTTTTTAAAATTCTGTAGGAATCTATAAAGTTACAAATTCCTACTATTTTTCAGCTTTTTTGACTCAAAATCTCTCTCTAATGTTATCTTTTCTAATCTGCACTAGGAGAGATACGAAAAGCTTGTTTTACATTAGGTTGATAGAGGTAATAAAGAATTAAACCAGCGATTCCTAAACTGATCACCGATCCTATCAAATTTTTACCATTTAAAAGACTGGTAATGTAAGTAAGGGCATAAATAAACTGAATAACCACCGCCATGGCCCAGGCCCAATTTTTCATGGCAAATAGACCATAACTAACCCCCAATGAGAGAATACTATTCACTAAACCAATAATTGCGGTTATTACCATCACAAAACTGGTTCCTGTAAAGTCAGCTTGTCCGGCTAAAAATCCCCCTACGGTTCCTAAACTACCGAACAGTAAAAAAAGTAAACTCGAAATAATTCCCAGTATTCCACCTAGTAAGTTAAGAATAGCAAGAATAATCACACCTTTAGGGCGTTTCATCTTTAATTACTCCTTATTAATTAAGATAATACTAATCTATAGTGAATTGTAACGAAATTTTCTGGATTGAGACAACTTTTTAATTTAATCCCTTATGATAAGAAAACCTAAAAAAGTTGCTAACTTATCTCAACAGTTAAGAGAACTTCTCATACTACATTGGGTCAAAAACTGCTGTATAAATAGTTCCTATCTGGGTTCATCCTATTGGTTATATTTCTTCACCCCATTGCATGAAGAAATGTTAAGTTAATCATTGTAAATTAAATAGTATCTTCTAATTTTTGCAACTTCTAGGAACGAGTCTTCATGATTAAATATATAATTGCTAGTGGTTTTTCTGCTGCTATGTTACTTAATTTAGCTTCTCCTGCAGTATCTTCTGAAGATGTAGCTGTGAACCTTAATATCGATTCTAATCGTAATTATTACACTACTACTAATAGTTTAGGTGCCACCAGTCTGGTTCAATTAGCCTATCAAGGATCTTTTAAAACTCAAGGTATTCCTAGTCATGGAGGACTTGTTCGTTCTGTTATGTCTGGCAAAGTTAACGCAGAAACCCTCGTAACGGCTGCTATTGCTGAAGGTCGAGTTTCCCCTGATACTTTATCTGATAAAGGTTATCTTGATCTTGTCAATCTCAGACTTAGAAGCTTCCGTAATTTTTAAGAGAAAACATCATCAATATAACAATTTAATAGATTAGTAGAATGAGGGATCTTTCTCTCATTCTATTATTGTTGTACTGGGGTTAAGGGTTTAGCATTGCTAAACCCCTACAATTTTTTATGAATAAATTAACCAGGGAAACTGTCCGACACCCCACAGAAAATATAAAATAGTTGCGATGATAAAGAACAAAACAAAACCCATCATAAAATTATAATCGGTTTCAGTTAAAATTGATTCGTGTAAATAAGTCCGTTTTGAACTCCCAGAAAAGGCTTTTGATTGTAAGACAACTTCTAATTTTTGAGATTTTGCCATGGCGTTTAAAATCAAGGGAACGGCAATAGTAGCATAAACACTAACTTTCTTAAAAATACTCATCTTTTCTAATGCTAATCCTCGTAATCTTTGCGCTTCTAAAATCCCTTGAATTTCTTCTAATAATAAGGGAAAAAAGCGCAATGTCGATGAAAAAATAAACACAACTTTATAGGGAATATTCGCTTTGACCATTCCCACAACCATATCATTAATATCTGTGGTAAAAATTCCCAAGGGAATAATTAAAACCATCGTCAATGTTTTAAAAACAATGTTTAATCCATAAACCATTCCTTCTTGATTCATAGTTAAACCCCCAATCCAAAACCAATCTTCAGGAACGGAAAAAATAGGGGTTAATGTCTCTGTGTTTAACAAAGTTTGCACTTGAGAAACATTAAAAAATCCCATGACTATAACAATTAAAATATAAAAAGGAATCATTACCTTAAAAACAGTGCTGAGATAGTCTAATTTTACCCCTGCAAATAGACAAGAAATGCCAACAATTAAGGTTAAGATTCCTCCTGTAACGGGACTTTCCCAGACAAAAGCGATAACAGTAATAACCGCCATCATTAACAATTTTGTGCGAAAATCTAGACGAGTAAAAATAGAATCTTTGTCAACGGTTTCAAACTTCATCATGATAGAAACACTCCGCTAGTTCATTAGGGGTTAATAAAGGATAATTTTCATGAGTTAATTGACTCAATGTTTTAGATAATAAAACCGCTTGAGGAGGGGTTAAATAAGTGGATTCTAATAAGTCTGTTTGGTGGTAAGCTTCTCTGATGGGTGCATCTAATAAGACTGTACCTTTACCCATGATAATAACTCTTTCTGTGTACTCTGGCATTAAATATAAATGATGAGTAATAACAATAATGGTTTTACCCATTTGATGCAGTTGACGACTCACATCTAAAATAGCACGAGATCCCTTATAATCTTGGCCTGTGGTGGGTTCATCGAAGATAATAATATCAGGTTCCATGGCTAAAATAGCAGCAATAATTATTCTAGCGCGATCGCCTTTCGGTAAGGATAAAGGATGGTCTTTTTTATACTCTAATAACCCCATTTCTTCGAGACTTTGGGTTACTCTTTTTTCTATTTCTTCTTTCTTATATCCCACATTATTTAAAGCAAAAGCGACTTCTTCTCCTACTGTCATACTAAAGATTTGATTATCGGGATTTTGGGCGACATAACCGATAGACTTGGCTAAGTCACTAACGGTTAAAATTTTAGTATCTTTTTCTCTTATTTTTACAGTTCCTTTAGTGGGTTGTAACAAGTTCAAAAAATGTTTAACTAGGGTACTTTTTCCGGCACCATTTTGTCCAATAATTAAACAATATTCCCCCTCATAAATGTTTAAAGATATGCCATGTAATGCTTTGGTTCCATCCTCATAAATATGGGTTAAATCTTTTGTGGATAAGACAGGGGTTTGATCTTCTCGATAGGGTATGGTTTCAAAGTCAAATTTAGGAGAAATGTGAGCAGTATTTTGTAACTGTTTTAATCCCTTTTTTCCTTCTTCTAAAGTAACAGGTATTTTAGGGATAGTTAAGCCCCTTTGTTTAATCCCATAAAAGGTTTTTGCCACTTGAGGAGGACGAAGATTATGACGTTCTAATAAATCAATTTCTGAGTAAATTTCGTGGGGTTTTCCCGTGGCAATAACTTCTCCTTCAGAGAGTAAAATTAAGCGATCGCTAAACTCGGCCATTTCTTCGGCTGAATGGGATACCATAACAATCGTTACCCCTAATTCTTCGTTTAACTCTTTCACCGTTGAAAACACTTCCATTGTCCCGATAGGATCAAGTTGGGATGTGGGTTCATCTAATATTAATAAACGGGGTTGTAAGGCCAAAGCAGCCGCGATCGCTAATCGTTGTTTTTGTCCCCCTGATAATTCTTGAGGGTGTTTATCTTCCGTTCCTTCTAATCTGACGGCTTCTAAAACATGGGGAATACGTGCTATAATTTCATCGCGATCAACACACAAATTTTCTAGGGCAAAAGCGATCTCATTTTCTACCGAAGTTGAAATTAATTGAGTTTCGGGATCTTCAAAAACTGCCCCCACATAACCAGCTAAATGACTAACCGGATGCTTCAAAGTATCCAAACCAGCAACCGTTACATAACCAAAAAAACGACCCCCATAAAACTGCGGTACAATCCCATTCAACGTTAAACAAAGGGTGGTTTTACCGGCCCCGGTTGGGCCAATAATGCCTAAAAATTCCCCTTCATAAATCTCTAAGGAAATATCCCTTAAAACCGGCTGTTTTGAATTGGGATAAAAATAAGAAACTTTATCTAAACCAGCAATAATATCCATGATTTTTTCAGTTATCAGTGTTCACTTTTTCTAAATTCTACATTCTAAATTCTAAATTAATAAATAGCTGCTTCCGGTTTCATAATACCAATTGCCCGAAGTCCAGAAATAACCCGAACCCCAATAAACGCCCCCACTAAAGAACGAACTAAATTTTCTAATGGCATAATAGGAATTAAAAAGATCCAAATCTCTTCAGGCCAGTTAAACATGGCGTAAGTAATGACAATTTGAGCAATATGATAAACCCCGGCAATGGTCCAACTACCAAAAAATAAACCTAACCAAACTAACCGTAAATTCTGACTATTAATCCATTTTGCAAATAAAATCCGAGTGGGTAAAATAAACAATAATAACCCTGACCAATCAATAAAAGATCCCTTAATAATCACAGATAGAGAAACCCCATTATTCATGGCACGAGAGATATATAGAAAATAGGCAATCACAAAGACAATGGTCATCCCAAACCACCAATATCGGCGTTTTTTTCCGATCACCATACAACCAGCAGCAAAACTGGCCACCATTGCCCCAAAAATAGAAACCGGCGGAATACCGGCCGTATGAGGGGCTAAAAACACCCCCATGAGGGTTCCGATGCCACTGGCTAATGCACCCCCCACCGGCCCCAGAATCCAGCCCAGAAGGGGGAAAATACCCTGACTGAGGGGGAAAATACCACCCGAGCCAATGGTAATGGAAAAAGGAATAAACGCCAGCACTGTGACCACTGCCGACATGACCACAATATAATCTAAAGGGGTTCCATCAATAGAAGCACTTCCTAAAGATTTGATCTCTCGTTGTTCACCAGAAGGTTGAATCATTATTATATTTTGTCTATCCATATAAAAACTTATTCTATCATTGTCATTCAAGTTAAATGATCGGTTGGGGTAAATTTAGTAATTTTAGTTACATTGTCTACCCAAGCGATCGCTACCTAAATATTATTTACACCTCGGATCAATCAAGCGTGAGAAAACTCTATAACACGGTTAGATCGACTTTAGCATTAAAAGTATTAATCGGGTTTATTTTAGGCATATTAACAGGTCTATTTCTAGGGGAAATGGCATCAGTTTTCGGTGGGGTTGGTATTGCTTATATTCGTTTGTTTCAAATGCCAGTGATTCCCTATATTTTAGTTTCTTTAATTTCAGGTTTAGGTAAATTAGATTTTACAGCAGCTAAAGGAATTTTTATTAAAGGGGGAATAGTTTTATTATCGTTATGGATGCTGACTATTGTTGTTTTGATCTTGATTCCTTTTGGTTTTCCCAGTTGGGAGTCAGCTTCTTTTTTTAGTGCAAGTTTAATCGAACCCCAAAAGAGTATTAACTTTTTAGATTTATTTTTGCCATCTAATCCTTTTTATGCGATGGCTAATACGATTATTCCCTCTGTGGTAACGTTTAGTATAGCTGTGGGCTTAGCTTTTATTTTTATTCCTGAAAAATCAACAGTTATTGAAGTTTTTAGTAAACTCAGTGATAGTTTAATGTTAATCACTCGATGGGTTGCAAAATTAGCACCAATTGGTGTTTTTGCTATTGCTGCCAATGCGGCTGGAACCTTAAGATTTGAGGATTTTGAACGATTACAAGTTTATATTATCTTACAAGGCTGTATTGCTTTAGTCTTAAGTTTTTGGATTTTACCTAGTTTAGTAACTGTTTTAACCCCGATTAAATACAGAGATATTATTAATAGTATAAAAAATCCTTTAGCCACAGCTTTTGCCACGGCCAACCTATTAGTGGTGATTCCGATTTTAGTGGATAATAGTAAAAAACTGATTGCCAATATTAAAATTAGTGATAGTGGAATAGATGAAGAAGAATCACCCTTGGATGTTATAATCCCTGCTTCTTTTAACTTTCCTAATATGGGAAAATTACTATCTTTAGGATTTATTCCTTTTGCGGCTTGGTATGTCGGATCACCTTTATCAGCGACTCAATATCCCAGTTTTTTAGTAACAGGAATTGCTGTTTTTTTTGCAGATGGAACCTTAGGAACAACTTTTTTATTAAATCTGTTTAAAATACCTACAGATATGTTAACGCTCTATATCACTGTCGAGATTTTTACCGCTCGTTTTGGGGTATTAGTAGCAGCGATGCAGACAGTTGTGTTAGGCATTTTAGCCACTTGTGCAATACAAGGATTAATTGTCATTAGAAGAAAGAAAATAATTAACTTTGCTATTAGTTCTATTTTGTTATTAGCATTGATTTTAGGATCGATTCATTTTATTTATACTACTTTTTTTCCGAGTGATTATACTAAAAATCAACTGTTAAGTAATTTGGAACTATTAAGAGTCAGAGATGCTCAACCTGTGAACGTTTTTAAAACGCCTCCTATGATTAACAATTTAGAGCCAAAAGAACCAGAAGGTTCTAGATATCAACAAATCAAAACTAATCATCTTTTACGAGCTTGTTATTTACAAGATGATTATCCTTTTTCTTATTTTAATAATCAAGGAAATTTGGTCGGTTTAGATGTAGAAATGATTCATATTTTAGCCAGAGAATTAGGAGTAAAATTAGAGTTTCTTCCCCTCCAAGAACCTATCAATAAAAAAGAAGATATTGCTGCTTATCTCAATGGAAATTACTGTGATATATTAATTCCTGCTGTGGCTTTGACACCAGAAACAACGGAAGTCGTTACCTTTACCCAATCTTTTTCTAAACGAACGTTATCTTTTGTTTTTAAAGACGATAAAAAAGAACCCTTTACTAATTGGAAAAAACTTCAAAAAAAACATAATTTACAATTAGCCATTCCTGCCGATGTTCCTTACTATATTGCGAAATTGAAAGGCTTATTACCTAATGCTGAAGTTGCCATTACTAATCGAACCATTAGAGATTTATTAGGAGTCAACTCAGAGGAATTTGATGCTATTGTTATACCAGCAGAAAATGCGTCAGCGTGGACGATTCTTTATCCCAATAATGGGGTAGCCGTTCCCCAACCCATCGTATCAATTCCTGTCGGGTATATGCTACCTAAAAATGCCCACAGTTTAGCCGATATTATTAATCTTTGGTTAGATTTAAAACAAGAAGATAAAACCATACAATCTCTCTATGATTACTGGGTTCAAGGAAATATTCAAAGTATCAAAAAACCGCGCTGGTCTATTATTAGAGATGTATTACATTGGATAGAATAATTATCGTCTTAAAACCCCTGCCCGACAGTCTTTTAACCATAATTTTATCCCTTGTCCGATCGCTCCATTCATGGCATCTTGAGGGGGTAAAGGGAGATCACCCTGTTCTAAATCAGCTAATTGAGAAAATAATAAAACCAGTCGCCAACCTTCAGAAGTCGGGGTTAAAAATAACCAGTAATAATTCTGTAATAAAATCGCTTCGGTGGGGGTATATTGTCGTTCTAACGTAGTAAAAAAAACCTGTTTTGTTTCATCCGGTAACTCAGGTTCATATTGTAAGTTACTCAAGGGTAACGGCTCAAATTCTGGGTTACCTGCCACTAATATATAATTATAAATCTCCACACTGCGATCGCCAATATTAGAGCGTTGTGCCACTCGGTTGCTGTAACCCGGTAAATCTTTTAACATCCGAGTCATTAAGGTTTCAATATCAGAGGGGCAAGCTGTCTCTCGTTTCGGTAACGCTTGTGTGGGTAAGGCAAGAGGCAAGAGGCAAGAGGCAACAGTTAAAATTGTGATAACCGTTATTCGGCTAACATTACCCCATTTTGTCATTGTGACTTCTAACTTCATCAATAATACGATTCCAGGCCATAACAGGATCATCTGCCATTGTAATCGGTCTACCAATCACTAAATAATCAGCCCCTGCCTTTAAAGCTTCTTTTGGCGTCATCACCCTGCTTTGATCTCCCCTTTGAGACCAAGCCGGACGCACCCCAGGACAGACTAACACAAAATCCTTGCCACACACTTGTCTGAGTTGAGCCACTTCCTGGGGGGAACACACCGCCCCATTAATCCCTGAATCCCTGGCTAATAAAGCCATCTGTAAGGCGTATTCTGGGAGTTCTAGGGGGATTTTTAGATCAAATGCGAGATCCCGTGAATTGAGGCTAGTGAGGAGGGTGATGGCTAATAATTGAGGGGGTGAGGGGCTTTTAGAAATGGCTTCGGTGGCTGCTTTGAGGGCGGTTTTGCCGGCAGTGGCATGAAGGGTCATTAAATCAACCCCATACTCACAGGCACTGCCACAGGCTCCGGCGACGGTGTTGGGAATATCATGAAATTTGAGGTCAAGGAAAATCTTTTTTTCTCGCTTTTTAAGCTCTTTAAGAATAGTCGGACCTGTGGCCACAAATAATTGTAAGCCGACTTTCCAAAACGTCACATCTGGCAAGCGATCGAGTAACGAGATCGCCGCTTCTTCTGTGGGGACATCTAAGGGAACAATGATTTTATCAGCAATAGACATGGTTTTATCTTAACTCCAATGAAAATTGTAGGGGTCAACGGCCGTTGACCCCTACGGGAATGATGCAGTATTTCACAAATTCAGGATTTGCTCCTGATGTAAAATTACGCTTCTTTATTAAAGAACCCTTGTACTTGTCGAATAGCAGCCGCAGCAATATTAAAACCTGCCCAGCCGGCTGCAATTAAAATCGGTCCTAACACGACTAAAACACGCCAATCCATTGTTTTTTCCTCTGTGTACTTGTTATGAGACTTTAATGAAAAAATTATGTTTCTATTTATAGCTTATCAGGGTTCATTTGTGAATCCCAAATCGGTTCCTTTATCGGCATGAACTAAAGCCAGTTGTTGGTACCGTTTGGCGTGTTCGATAATTTTGTCTCCTTCTTTTTCCGATAAATCTCGAACCCGTCGCGCCGGAACCCCGACTACCAGCGATCGCGGTGGCACATCCTTGTTAACAATGGCACCGGCCCCGATCAAACTGCCGGTTCCCACGCGAATACCATTCAAAATCACTGCCCCGATGCCAATGAGACAAGCTCTTTCAATATAAGCTCCGTGAATGACGGCGCGGTGGCCAATGGTAACGTATTCTTCTAAACAGGTTATTTCTCCTGGATCACCGTGTAAAATCGC
>NZ_PRLH01000046.1 GCF_003013815.1 Cyanothece sp. BG0011
AAAGCTAACGCGTTAGCAGAAGCCCTTAATGCGATTGATAAAGTGTTGACCTTCACTGTATTGTCGCTTTTACTGAAACAGGTTACTCAGCCAAATTAGCAGCAGCGGAACGGCCGGGGGTGCCAGTGGTGGCTTTAACCCCCAACTTAGAGGTATATCACCGTCTTAATTTAGTTTGGGGAATACGTCCTGTTTTGTTTAAGTACGATGGGTTAACCTTAGAACAATTACTTCAAGAAATGGAAGCGGTTTTATTAGAACGGAATTTCGTCATGAAAGGGGATCAAGTTTTAGTTTTGGGTGGATTACCCCTCAGACAAACTAGAAGCACCAGCTTTCTCAATATTCATACCATTGGAGAAGAAAATTAAACTAAAAGATTGAGATGCTGCACTAATTGAGATGCTTGCATCGCGCCTTCAATCCTTTCTACTGGTTGTCCTTGTTTGAATAAGACTAAAGTGGGTAAAGATTGAATGCCATACTTAGAGGCAATTCCAGGATACTTATCGGTATCGATTTTAACCACTTGTACCCGATTTCTCATCTGAGTTCCCACTTGTTCTAAAATAGGACTCATCATTTGACAAGGACCACACCAAGTTGCATAAAAATCCACGAGAACAGGAACCGTTGACGTAGATAACATTTCTTCAAAACTGGAAAATTGTTTTTTAATTGTCATGATTGTTGAGAGAGATTCAGTTAACAATAATTATCGGTAGGAAAATATATTCCTTTTGGCAGAGACAGATAACTTTTTTCATTAATAATAGGTCTTGCACAGATAATTAATGGATGTTACTATCCTCAAAGTAACCATAGATACTAAAGATAAAACCATAAAAGGGACAAGGTTTCTTGATTTCTTAACATAATCTTTAATATTGCCGATAAAAATTTGTGTCCTTATCCCTATTCTAGTCTACAATTAATTTCTGCTGAAACTAGAAAATTTCATCATTCAAGGCTTTTTGAAGTTAGAGGTTTTCTAGTCCCTTGAGACAAAACAGCTTAACTATGATAGAGTAACCCTGATATCTAAATCATATCTCAACATACTTATGTTAGTATCATAAACAAAAGAATCACTCTTTAATGAGTTAATTTTCCCCTTTGTCTTTGATTTAGCTCAGGTTAAATCAATCAACTCAAGCAAAAATCAACAAAAAACAGCTTATGAAATCTTCTCTGGTTATTTTATATCACCGTGAACCTTACGATGAAGTAGTAGAAAATGGACAAGTAAGATATCTGCCTAAGAAAAGTCCTAATGGGATTGTTCCTACCTTAAAGAGCTTTTTTGCTGATGATAATAATCAAGGAACTTGGATTGCCTGGAAACAAGTTTCACCAGAACAAAAACATGAGTTTAAGAAAAACGTTATCGTAGAAGACGATGGTAATTATCGAGTTTCCCGTATTCCTTTGACCGCCGAGCAAGTCAGGGACTTTTACCACGTTACCTCAAAAGAAGCATTTTGGCCGATTCTGCACTCATTTCCTTATCACTTTACCAGTGAATCATCAAATTGGGAAAATTTTGTTAAAATCAATCGCCTTTTTGCTGAAGCCGCTTGCGAAGAAGCGGCCGACGATGCCTTAATTTGGGTGCATGATTATAACCTTTGGCTTGCCCCTCAATTTATCCGAGAGAAAAAGCCGGACGCAAGAATTGCATTCTTCCATCATACTCCTTTCCCTTCGGTGGATATATTCAATATCTTACCTTGGCGAGAAGCCATTGTGGATAGTCTGTTGTGTTGTGATGTGGTTGGCTTCCACATTCCTCGTTACTCAGAAAACTTTGTTAATGTTGCCCGTAGTTTGCGGCCCATTGACATCGTTGAAACCACCAAAGTAACGGGACATCTGACTTCGGTGGGTATTGCCTTAGCCGAACCAGAAGTTAACACCAAGTTAAAATACAAAAACCAAATCGTCAAAGTCGATGCATTTCCTGTGGGAACGAGTCCCCAAAATATTTTAGATGTCTTGCATACCCCAGAAGCCGAGGCCAAAGTCGCAGAAATCAGAAAGACGATTGAGGGTCGTAAACTGATTATTGCAGCCGGTCGAGTAGATTATGTTAAAGGAAATAAGGAAAAATTAGAGGCGTTTGAGCGTTTATTAGAACGTCGCCCAGAAATACACGGTAAAGTTAACTTTGTTATGACTTGTGTACAAGCAGCCGCAGGAATGCAAGTCTATCAAGAAGCGCAACGAGAAATTGAGTATTTAGTGGGTAAAATTAACGGACGTTTTGCTGAGTTTGACTGGCTTCCCGTTCGTCTATTTACTCAACCCATTCCTTTACTGGATTTATTCTGTTACTATAAAGCAGCCGATATTTGCTGGACAACGCCTTTACGGGATGGCTTAAATTTAGTGGCCAAAGAGTATATTGTTGCCCATGAAGGAAAAGACGGAGTATTAGTTTTATCTGAGTTTGTTGGGGCAGCCGTTGAACTTCCTCAAGCGATTTTAACTAATCCTTACTCCGTTAAATTAATGGATGAAGCCATTGATAAAGCTTTAGATATGTCCCCTGAAGAACAACAGGAAAAAATGGCGAAGATGTATGACACGGTGACTAAATACGATGTTAAATACTGGTCTGACCGTCTCTTGAACTACTTTGCTAATATGACCCGTGAATTTGTCGATGACAAAGAACCTGCATTAAACTAAAAGTTTGCTCCCTGATGACCCTCAGTAAGTTCCGTTTCCCTACATTGATATGTGGGGATTTTTTCTTATAATAAACAAATAAGAATCTTTTTAATCAATTTATAAGTTATGATATCGTCCTTAGAAAACAATCAAAAAAATTTACAAGAAACAACCAATCAACAGGAAGTAGAAAACACTCTAAACCAAGAACCTATTTTATGTCCTCATTGTAAACGGACAACCAGTAATGGTATTAAATGCAAAGGAATATGTGTCGCTGATGATGATTATTAATTATTTATTTATTTCAAAAATTAAATTGCAATTAGAACTCAAGAATAGAAAAATGGTTGATAGCCTATCATTTTGAGATTGGCTATTATGTCCAAGGAGAAATTATTTCTATTTTAGTTTCAAGTTTTTCTATTAGTTGACAAATTTTGTTTTCATCAACCTCATTATCATTCAGACCGTTATTTTGAAAATATTTTTTGAGATGTTCATTACATTCTTTTTGTGCATTTTCTTTTGAATTATCCATAGAAACCATTATGAAACAAGTAATCAAAAATCTTAGAGTATCAGAGATTCCTAATGTAATTGCTCAATTAGGACTATCTCCTGACCAAGAAGTGAATTTAACCATTGAAGAAACATCAGATGATTTACTCTCTATTATGGATAACATAGGAGAAAAAGCTCAAGCTAAGGGATTAACAGAAGAAAAACTAAACGAGTTATTAGCTGATGAATCGTGATCGTATTGTAATAGATACTAATGTCTTTATTAGTGCCTTATTAAGTCCTCGTGGAACACCTAAAAAAGCTATTAATTTAGCTGTTAATCAATTTATCATACTTCACAGTGAAGCAACTTATCAAGAATTAAAAACCAGACTTAGTAAAAACAACTTCTGACTTCTGACTTCGTTAACACACCTATTAGTTTTCTTTCTTTGGTTAAAGATAACTTTAAATAAGAACCAGTTGACTAATGGATAATTAACAATGTTAGGCATTATTTACATGACTTTAGAGTGCGTAAGAAATACACCTTTTTCTATTTTGTAATTTCCTCTACTTTTTGAGGAGAAACTAACGTATTCGCGCACAAAATACCGGAACCAGCAACCGCCGGAACCCCAATACCGGGTAAGGTACTATCTCCCACTCGATAAAGTCCTGAAATGGGAGTATGACAACTAGGAAACATCCCCTTTCCTGCGGGTATCGCAGGTCCATAGGTTCCTTGATAACGACGGAGAAAGCGACTATGGGTTAAGGGGGTTCCTATTAATTCTAAAACCACTCGTTGACGAATATCAGGGATTACCTTTTCTAACGCTTTATATAAAGATTGCGATCGCTGTTTTTTCTTGTTTTCATACCCTTCATTTTTTTCCCATCCTTGATAGGGTTCTAAAGTGTAAGCGTGAACCACATAATGACCCTCAGGGGCTAAATGTTTATCCCAAACCGACGGAATAGAAATCATACAAGTATTACCAGGAACGGTAATATCTTTATTACTATCATGAACCACTACATGATGACCGGTTAAATTGTCTAAACCCTCTGCTTTTATGCCTAAATGAAGGTGCATAAAACTTTCAACGGCAGGGGTTTCTATTTGTTCTTGTCGGTAACTTTTAGGTAAATCTTCTGCATTTAAAAGATGTTGATAGGTATCCCAAAGGGTAGCGTTAGAAATAACAATAGGAGCGTTAATTATATCTCCTTTCTTGAGTTTAATTCCTGTTACCTTGCCTGATTTGACAATTATTTTATCGACATGGAAATTTAGATATAATTCTCCGCCGTATCGCTTTAAACCATTAATCAAAGCGTCAACAATGGCTGCACTTCCACCGATGGGATATTCAACACCAGCGCGAGTTCTTTCTCCCAACATAAAGGCAATTTCTGGGGCAACGGTTCCCTTAGCTTTTAACCCTGAGAGCAAGAAACATTCAAGATCAATTAAACGACGAACCCAGGGATCTTTTACCGTTTTATCCATCACATCCCCTGCTGATCCGCTAATTATTCCCGCTTGAAACAAACTCTTAATTAAAGAGGGAAAATAACGAGTGACTAACACAGGAAATAATTGCCAATCTGACCGTAAAGCAATGGTAGGAATGTCTCTTAAGCAGTCATAAAGCCCTAACATTTTTGACTCAAAATCAGCCAATTCTTTAGCCCCTTGAGGAGTGATTTTAGCGACGGCTTGACGATACTTTTCTAACTCGCTAAAAACAGGAAACTTCCCCTCTGGAAAATGATAATGACCCAAGGGATCATAAGGAATAACCTCTAAACTTTCCCCTAAAGTATTTAATACCTGTTTTAATGGATTAAGAGAAGGCTTATCATTGCCTAAACCACAGTAAAAAGAGGGACCAGAATCAAAGATAAACCCTTGACGAGTGAAGGTGTGGGCAGCCCCACCAGGGATAGAATGACTCTCAAAAATAGCCACCTTTTTACCATATTTGGCTAATAAAGATCCTGCGGTTAACCCACCGATGCCACTGCCAATGATAACAACATCAAAACTCATTATGAAACTCTTATATCGGTTGATGGGTTTAGCATTGCTAAACCCCTACAAAGTGTTTAAAACTTATAATTCAGAGTTAGATTTATTCTGGATTAATGCGCGATATAATCCGTAAAGAATGGCCCCTAAAATTCCAACAACAATCAAAGAGGTGACTAATTTTAAAATGCCATTGAGAATAGATAATCCGACTATTACCCCAACCACAGCAACGCCAACTTTTGCAGGGGTTTGTAAACCCTGATACCAAGCAGCAACACGAGTTAATATCCCATTACTGTTGTCTTCATTGGGGTTAAAAGGGCGTACTGGAGTGGTTTGATTATTTATTTCTGCTTCGAGATCCTTAAATTTCTGTTCTAACTTTTGTTCCCAGTTGGGACTATTGCGATCGCTCATAAAATAATTATCCTAATTAAGTAACCATCTATACTATTTATGTTAATGCAATTTTGGAGTTTACGGCCAACTCTATCTAAGTCATCACTTTGCTGTAACGATGACATATAAAAGACACAGACAAATGTAACTATAATGAGTGACCATTAAATTGCTCAAATTACTATGAAACTTACGGTTATTCTTATTCATACTGTCATTGTCGCTTCCTTCTTGACTGGTGTTGGACTTACCTTAGATAAAATAGAAACCGCTTCTTTATCGAATCCTTTTAGAGTAAGAACCGCCCAACTTAACAAAACTCATTAATTCGATTTAACCTATTTGGGTCACTCTTTTGGGGGAAGTGTCAAAGGAATAGTTCAGATATGTTTGTAACATATTCTGAATAACAAAGCCGAAGAGATTGGACAATGAAGAAAACAACTGAAATCAAAAACTTCCAACTATTTATTACCACGTTTGTTTATACGTTTTCGTTGTTTCAATCTTTTCTTCCTCAAAAAAAAGTTAAGCAATAATTAATCTTTATTGATTATTCATTGTTTCTAGATATTTTTCTAATTTTTGGGCTAATCTCTCTACGGAAATACGAGGAGAAAACCGAGGAATGGTTTTCTCTCCTTGGGGTAACTGTAACCGTAACACAGGAATTTCGTATTGATACGCATGAAACCAATCGTCACGGGTGGTAATGTCTCTTATTTCTAAGTCAAACGGTAGGGTTTCTATTTGTTTTAATTTCCCCTCAAGTCCCTCACATAAATGACATCCTGGTTTGCTATATAAAATGAGTCGCATAGATTAATCAAGAAACAATAAGATAAAATGTCAGCGATCAAACTCTTGGCTCTAATTCGTTAATGTAGAAATAACTGATATTTAAGAATATTATAAATCTTGAGACGATATTTACACAATGGATTTAACCGTTGCGACTCAATTGGCGATCGCTTTAATCTTGGGCTTAATTATTGGCATAGAACGGGGCTGGAAAACCCGTCAAGACCCCGATGGACTAGGAGACGGAGGGATTCGTAACTTTGGTTTAAGTGGTCTATTTGGGGGCATAGCTGCCGTCTTAGCGGATAAATGGGGCATCGGTATATTAGCGGTGATTTTTTTGGGGTTATCTCTGGTGATTGTCACCTCTTATGCCTTAACGGCCAAAAAATCTAAAGATTATGGGACTACCACAGAAATAGCCCTCTTGATGACCTTTAGTTTAGGGGCTATGGTAGTGAGTGGTTGGATGATAGAAGGAGTCGCGATCGCCGTTATTGTAGCGTGGTTACTGGGCTTAAAAGAAGAGTTAACTCGCTATTTATCATTACTCCAACGTCGAGAATTAATCGCCACTTTACAATTATTATTAATTGCGTCCGTTTTTTTTCCCCTTTTACCCAATGAAAATCTAGGTCCCTGGGAAGCGATAAACCCCCGTTCCATTGGTTTATTAGTATTATTAATTTCAGGAATTTCCTATTTGGGTTATTTTTCCATTCGCATCTTAGGTAATAAAGTCGGGTTACTATTAACGGGCTTTTTCGGGGGAATTGCTTCATCGACGGCCTTGACTTTAGCCTTTTCTCGTATGGCAAAAACCCGTCAAGATATTACGATTTTATTAGCGGCTGGCATTGCGTTGGCCAATGGCATGATGGCCCCCAGATTATTAATAGAAATTATGGTGGTTAATGGTAGTTTAGCCCAACAATTAATCATACCGTTAATCGTATTAGCGATTATTCCCTTAGTTTGTGCCGGTTTATTAGTTTGGCGATTATCTCCTCCAAAGTCGACCACTCCCGTTAAGTTATCGAACCCAGTCGAATTAGGTGCCGCGTTACAATATGCCGCTTTATTAGCTATTTTATCCGTATTAGTTCGTGCCGCTCAAAGTTGGTTTGGAGATGGTGGTGTGTATCTATTATCAGCGATTTCTGGCCTGGTTGATGTGGACGCGGTAGGTATTTCTTTAGCTAAAGCGGCTAATGATACCATGGCCCCACAAGTTGCTATGATTGGCACGTTATTAGCCGTTACCATGAATACCATTGTTAAAGTAGGAATGACTGCTATAATCGGGGGGAAAGTGTTAGCTTATTGGTGCGGTGGGATTCTTTTTGGTTCCCTGGCATTGGCTATCATTATTGTGATAACTAATTTTTCAGTGATCAGTTAACAGTTACCAGTGATCAGTGGTCAGTTACCAGTGATCACTGGTCAGTAAACAGTGATTAATCATTCATCAACAATGATCAATAATTTGGTAACAGTTATCAATGATTTAATAACAATGATCAATGATTCAGTAACAATGATCAATGATTTGGTAACAGTGATCCATGATTCAGTAACAATGATCCATGATTTAATAACAATGATCAATAATTTGGTAACAGTGATCAATAATTTAGTAACAGCGATCCGTTATTCATCAACAGTAATCAATAATAAAGAAACCATGATCAGTAATTAATTATTGGTCACGGTTCACTGATCACTGTTTTTAGTTTGTTGTTAAAAGTTACATTATTATGGCTTTAAAATTCTTTCAAAAACCCGAACCCGATAATAGCGATCGCGTTCCTCCAGGACAATATTTAGCCAAAGGGTTTCCTGTTTTAACCTACGGTGACACCCCACAAATAAGTACAGATAATTGGCAACTGAAAGTCTGGGGTTTAGTGACACCAAAAACCTTTTCTTGGTCAGATTTTATGAGTTTACCCCATCATGAATTTACCAAAGATTTTCACTGTGTTACTCGCTGGTCAAAATTAGATGTGAAATGGACAGGAATCAAAATTACCGACTTTATCAATTTATTAGACGTTGATCCCAAAGCAACCCATGTCATGCAACATTGTTATGGAGGTTATACGACTAATTTACCTTTAAAAGATTTTGTTTTAGAAGATAACTTTTTTGCTTTTAAACTATTAGGAGAACCCCTACCTCCTGATCATGGGGGTCCCATGCGTACCGTTATTCCTCATCTCTACGCTTGGAAAAGTGCAAAATGGATTAATGGGTTAGAATTTTTGCCGAAAGATGAATTAGGTTTCTGGGAAAAAAAACGGTTATCATCGACGGGGTGATCCCTGGAAAGAAGAACGATATGGAGGGTAAAAATGTAGAATGTAGAATGTAGAATTTAGAATTAATTAAATATTCTTCATTCTAGTTACCATGATGGTTAGAAAAGAAAGTTTACCTTATTCTGTTAGTCTTGTTCTATTTACTCGTTATCCCGATCCAGGAAAGGTAAAAACTCGTTTAGCGTGGGATATTGGCGATCGCACAGCATCCGAGATCCATCGTTATCTTATGAGTCAAATGTTGAGACGATTACTCCGTGAGATGGATGGGGTTAATATTATTGTTAATTACACAGGAGTCGATAGTGTTAACACAATGATCGACAGTTTTGATCCTGATTTACGATTAGATATTAACCAAGGAATTAAGTCTGGTATTCTTTCGTTTATTCAACAACCGTCATCCTCTTTTGGGGAACGAATGAAGGCGATCGCTAAACAGTTAGGAAAAGTAATAATAATTGGGTCTGATATCCCAGGAATTACTGCTGATATTTTAAATGAAGCTATCGATTGTGTAAACCGAGAAGAAGCAGCGATCGCTTTAACCGAAGATGGGGGTTATTATCTGATTGCGTTACCTTATTATCGTGATGTGTTTACCAACATCAATTATAGTTTAAAAAATGTTTACCAACAGACCTATGATTTGATGCAAAAAAATTATGCTTCTGCATCTATTCTTAATCATACTTTACTGGATATTGATGAGATTAACGATCTTAAATCTCTGGGTTTAACACAGTTAATCAAACAAAATCAAATTGAGATTTCCGTTATTATTCCTACTTTAAACGAAGTTAATGCTATTTATGAGACATTAGTTAATGTCGTCAAACAAGCTAAAACAGTAAATAAAATAGAAATTTTAGTCATTGATGGAGGAAGCAAAGATAATACGTTACAACGGGTTAAAGACTTTAAAAAACACTATCCCCATATTCTGATACAGTGGTTAACTATATCCTCTTTAGGTCGTGCTTTTCAGATGAATATAGGGTTAAGACATTCATCAGGAAAGTATCTGGTTTTTTGTCATGCAGACACCTTATTACCCTCAGAATGGGACAAAAAAGTCGTATCAGTATTAAGCAATGAAAAGATTAAATTAGCTTATTTTGACTTGCAATTTAACGCCGATCATTTAGGATTAAAATGGGTTGCTTGGACTGCTAATCAGATCAGGCGATCGCCTTATGGGGATCAGGTATTTTGTGTCAGACGAAATGATTTTAAAGAAATCGGGGGGTTTGACTATCTTTCCTTGTTAGAAGATGTTACTTTATTTGACAATAAAATTGATTATCAACACTGTCAAAGAATTCCTAACCCAGTTATCACCAATGCACGTAAATATAGTAATAAAAAAGAAAACTATACTTACTTATCTATCTTTAAAAATGTCGGTAAAAATTGCGCGATCATGCTAGGGAATAATTTATTAAACTTACCTGCTTGTCAATTAAGAAAAATTCCCTATGGTTCATCTCCTAACCATGAATTATTAGAAGTTCCCTTTCAAGAAAAAATCTATACATTTAAGTACCATTTTCCTAAACAATTATTTCATAAACTTTTAATCTGGAACAAGGTATATTATCAACAATCGATGAATCAATTAATCCCTAAAATTTTAAATTATTGTCAAGGTGATGATATTTTTATTGATATTAGGGCTAATGTCGGTATTATTAGCTGTTTACTGAGTATGGAATTAGCTAAACATCGCATCAAAACTGATATTATTGCCTTTGAAACTGTTCCTTATCTGTATCAACTCTTTAAAGATAATTATTCTCTTTATATTAATGAAACAAGAAATAAAATTTATCTAGAAAATATAGCGATAGGGGATCAAAAAGGAGAGTATCCCTTAAAATTAGACGATAAATCATCTAGTTATATTGACCAAAAAGAAGAGGATAATATTATCAAAGTGAAACAGATAGCCTTAGATAAATATGAGTTTCCCATTGAGAAAAAGATTAGCGTCATTAAACTAGAGTTAGACGGAAATCAATTGAATGTTATCAAAGGAATGATAAAAATAATGAAACAACATCAACCAATTTTATTGTTAACCTCATCAATTGCTCATTTTCCCAATGCACAAGATGATGCTAACAATAATCTTAAAGCTATCATCAACTTACTTAATAATTTAAACTATAAAGTAGATAAATGGAGTTCAATTGATTACATTGCTTATTCTATCTAAAATAAAGTTATCTTGCCTCTTTCCTCTTGTCTTTTGCCTACCCCCCTGCCCCTTACCCCCCCTGCCCCCCTTATAAAGGGGGGTGTGGGGGGTGTGGGGGGTTTAATCGAAGGTGCAAGATGTCAGTGATTGATATTAGCGGATTTTTTACTTTTATCTGGTTTGGTAGAGACATTAAAGCCATTGGCGAACTAACTTTAAGAAGGAGAGTAAGGGATGATGCAACCATTGACGAACCAACAGAGATGGATAACTGGAACCCTCGCCGGTTTAGTTTTAGGAACGAGTTTAATGGGAGTTGCTGTTACAACCCAAGCACAAGAAGAAGTGAAACCAGAACCAGAAGAACAAGAGCAGGTAATGAGTAAAGAGGAGCAGGCCAAACAAGCGCAAGCAAAGGCCCTCGAACTCGTCACTAAAATGACCGAAGCACAACGGTCTTATTACGAAGAAAATGGAGAATTTCAGGTTGTTATTGATGAAATCGCCGAAGACTTAGACCTGACTTTACCCTCTAGCTTTAATTACGGTATTCGGACCAGTTTTCAAGGCGCTTACATTTACGTTTTACCCTCTAAAAGTCCCCTTGCTGATCAACTAAAAGCTTACGTTGGGGGAGCTTTTATTAAGTCTCCTCAAAAAGAGGCAGAAAATAAAGAGCAGAACCAAGAAATCGTTACTATCATCTGTGAAACCACCGAAACAGGGCGCAGACGACCAGCCGACCCCCAAATAGCCAGAGCTAAGGATGTTAACTCAAACACCGAACCCTCCTTATCCTGTGCAGATTCTACCGTACCGGCCCCCAAGTTTAACCAAAAGTAATCCTTATTCTTTGATACATATTGTAGGGGTCAACGGCCGTTGACCCCTACAAGACCATTTTTAAGAAATTGATGATCCGTTTTTAGTTCGAGTCCGTATTAATTACAGAACGAACAAAAAGGATATCAATCATCACCACTCAAGCTATTGCCAACATCTTAAACACCCTCCATAATTCTAACTGCTCACCCCATTGAACAGGGTGGAGGGTGTAGGGGCCAGCGAGCATTCCCAAGTGCCAGAAGTCGGCACGGGGTCTCTCGTTCAAATTTCAATACAGCTATCAATTTTCACTAGGAATGGTGATGTTATTCTGTCTGATAAATTGCTCAATCTCTCGACCTAACTTAAGGGAAGATTCTTCGGTAATGATATAAGTTTTAAATTCCTGACCTTGACTTAAATATTCCCCATAAGCTGGCTGTAGAAAAGGACGATATTGAGGATTATTTTCGATATAAACTTCAAAGAAAGATAACATCATTGAGTTGGTATAATCATCTAATAATTGAGGACTGGGAAGAGTTAACTTAGTGGTTTTTTGTAATGTATCAATAATCCCTGCATCTAGCTGAGAAAAATCTACATGAGCTTGTCCTTCTTGTAATTGGAGGTATTTGTCAGGAACTTCAAGGCGAGGAAAAGAAACAGCTTGTTCAAAAATAAAAGGCGTTGCTGGATCATAACTTCCAGCAGAAATAAAGACAGGAATATCAATTTTTGCTAAAGATTTACTGCCAAAAAGACCTGAATTAACAGGATTGACTACGAATAGGGCCGTAACTCTTTCATCTTTAAAGTTATAGTCTTTTCTTTCTAATTTTAAAGCTCGACATTGCAACAATAAAGCTGTATTTAAGTCCCCTATTTCCAGGTCACACATTTGTTTTAACCGTTCAAAGTCAGGAGTTGCACCAGCCACAGCTAACACCGTATAACCTCCAAAAGAATGACCCATAACACCCACATTATTAAGGTCTAATTTCCCTGAAAACCAGCCCTCATTGCGTCTTTCTAATTCATCAATGGTATAACTAATATCGAGGGGTCGATCAATAAATTCCTCGCGAATAAAAATTTGTCGAGATAATCCTTCTAAAAAGGCTTTTGTTTGTTGAATATCGCTGCCTGGATGTTGAGGGACTGCCACCACATAACCATAGGAAGCTAAATGTCTAGCCCATTTTCCAAAGTCTTCGGGACGAGAGGCTAACCCATGAGAAATCACCACCACCGGAACCGATTCATCGGCTAAGGTTTGGGGTTGATACATTTCCACATAAAAGGCGCGATCGCGATTTCTATCAACTAAGTTCCACCGATAATTTTCCACTGCAAAAGGACCGGGTTGACGGGGATCGGTTAATTGAGAATAATCAACCTTTGGATCTTGTTTCGCTTCTATTTCAGCTAATTTCTGCACTTCTTCCGTAAATAAATAAGTCCCCTGAACAATCAATTCTATTTCTCGGGATAATTCGATGGCTTTTTTAACATCAATTTGTACATCTGTGGCGAGTCTATTTAAGAAATTAATTAAGCTTAATCCGGCTGGATTAAAAGCAGCTTGAACTAAAGCCCCTCTAATCAGATACTTACCGTTTCTTCCGCCTTGAATATTAAAAACTTTACCCACATAATTTAAGATTCTTTCCCCTTCATCGGTATTTAATAATCTAGATAAGTCTACAGGATTAACCTCAACTGGGGTCGATAAAGCTTCTCGAAAGGCTTGTCTTTCTTCTTCGCTGGTTCCTGCTAAGTTAAAATATTGACGTAATTGTTGGGTTAATCTTCCTTCATTTGCGTAAATTTCTAAGGAGCGAACGGGAATTGAAACAATTAAAGAATCATAAACAAAATAGATTTTTTCGGCCGCATTGGTTGGTAAAGTTAAGGTTAAGGAGGCTAAGGTTCCTAAACATACCGAAGTTAAACCGTGTAAGGATTTTTTGAGGGCAAACAATTTCATAGATATGATGGTTAAACAGTCAAAAAGATAAATGCTATCTTAATCAGCAGAATCGGTCAATATTCTCAGTCTAACGGTTTTTTCCCCTGCTTCATCCAGTTGCACTTCAATCACTTCCCCACTCAAAGATTCTAAGGAGGTTAACATCGATCGCAAATGGGGATTACTGGCCCCTGTATCCACATATAATCTATCCGATAAACTCCCCAATCGTTTCCACGTTGTGTATAATTTTCCGACAATTTGTTCTAAGCTTGACGCTTGTTTAACTAAATCTGCTGCTGTATTTAAACATTCTAATCTTACCGCTTCATCTAAGGCCATTTCTAAGTCTAACGGAGTCTTTTTTAGGGTTTGAACTTGGGCTGCTGCATCGAGATATTTGGCCAAGTTTTTAGCATCGGTGGTTAATAGTTTTACCGTGTCTACATCAGGATTTTGGGCGACTTCTTTTTGAATGGTTTCTAAGTGTAACTCCGGCAATTTTTCCATTTCCCGAACCAAGGGGGCTAAATGTCGGGGGGGTAATGTCCCTTCTTCTGCCTTTTCCTTGACCTCTGAGGGCAATAAATCAGAACTCATAGCAGTCCATTCATCTGATAGCTGTTTCACCTCTCTACGGGTGATTCTGTCGCCTTTTTGTGCCGCTTCACTGACTAATTTTTGGACTTCAGGATCGGATTTGGCGGTTTCGACAAAGGCCCGTTTACTAAAATTATTGATGGCATCCGGGTCTAATATTCCTTCTGCTAGGAGGGTATCGGCACTATTTGCTAACTGAATCAAAGCATAGGCTTGACTTTTGGTGATTTCTCGTTTTTTTAACCAATTTAAGAAGCCTGTTCCTCGTCCTTCTCCCCCCTTTTTTTCGCGATCGCGGATCGCCCGTAAGATGCGACCGCGCCAAATATCCGTTTGTAGATCAAAGCGATCGCAAATTTTCCAAACTGTATCTAATTTTTCTTGAAAGTCAAACTCTTCGATCTCGTCATCTTCAGGATCAGGCAATTCAAAATTAAAATCAACTGGAGTTTCTAAAGCGTCACGAATATCATCAGGAGATGGAGGAACGGCAACCATAAGAGTTATCGACTGATCAACAATTAACTGAACGACAAGATAGAATCTTAATCATATCAGAGTCTAACCTATCCGATGAAAGCTATCTTTATTACTATTATCTCGAAACAAAAAACTTGATTAAAAATTTTTCCAATATGAAAATCACAGGAGAATTAAGAAAAATTATAAAATTTGTCCCATAATCGAGAAACCTTTGTTAGAATAATTTACGGTCATTTGCAGTCTACGAGAGAATCTTTGAGTCAATCAGTTGATATTCCTACCCTAGATACTTTGGCGCAGGAACTCGCTGCTATACAGCAAACGGGTTCAAAACGTATTGCTTTATTAGGTTCGCGCCATGTTCCCATTACTCATCAGCAGTTAATCGAAATGATGAGTTATGCCCTTGTTTTAGGTGGTAACCGTTTGATGACATCCGGTGCCACAGGAACCAATGCAGCAGCCATTAAAGGGGCAATGCGGGCTGATCCCAATCTATTAACGGTAATTTTACCCCAGAGCTTGACCAAACAGCCTAGAGAGTCAAAAGACCAACTAGAAAGGGTCATTCATTTAGTGGAAAACCCTGAAAATGATGGTTTATCCTTGGGAGAAGCCAGTGCTTTATGTAACCGAGAAATTGTGTCTCGTTGTCAGCAGTTGATCTGTTTTGCTTTTCATGACAGTCATACCCTATTACAAACCTGCGAAGAAGCAGAAGAACAACGAAAACTGGTCACATTGTTCTATTTTGATTAGTTAATAATCAGGTGAGTTCAGGGCATGATCATCGATTATGCCTGAGTTTGTCTAAGGTAAAATTATAACTAGAGATCAAGGAAAAAGAATATTAATTAAGTCTGTAGTAACGTTTGAGAAAAAGAAGAAAGTAGAATAACTATTAGTCCTATCAAAAAACGAGAAAGTTAAAATCCCTTCCCCGTTCCCTGTTGCGGAATTTCCTTCTCTTAACGTGTTAGTTGGACATGACAGGTTCGGTAGAACCTAATATTATTAACTAAAAAAACGTTAAAAAATCCAGCTTTTGACAAAAATTATCTATGTTCCCTTGAGAGCTAAATCTATAAACTATAAGTTAATTGTAATCAACTTAAACTAAATTTTGAACACCCTTCAGGGTAAGAAGTTTCGGAGTTTCCGAATCCAGAAGTCAGAATTAAAAATTAAAGCCTCTTTTTTCATAACTTTCTTCTTACCCAATGGGGTTGAATCGTTGATCTTCTACTATTGCATATCTTAAATCCGATGGAAATCAAAACCCATTTGTTTTGAAACAGATTTGGGATCTTTGTTGATAATCAACGCAAAAATTACTGTAACCCTCTAATAATCAACCCTAGAAAGATGCGATCCTCAAGGAGAACTTTTAGATGAAATCTCAATCACTAACCCCTTTACAAAAAGCGATTATTGCCCTTAAAGAAGCCCGAACAAAAATAGAATCTTTGCAGCACAAAGACAACGAACCCATTGCCATTGTGGGAATGGGGTGTCGATTTCCAGGAGATGCCAACACACCCGAAAGCTTCTGGGAATTATTGAGCCAAGGAAAAGAGGCCATCGCCCCTATCCCTTCCAACAGATGGGACACAGAAACCTATTATGACGAAAATCCTGAGGTTCCCAATAAAATCTATACTCGCTACGGTGGCTTTATTGAAAATGTAGATCAGTTTGACCCCCTATTCTTTGGGATTTTCCCCAGAGAAGCCATTTCCATGGACCCCCAACAAAGACTATTGTTAGAAGTCAGTTGGGAAGCCTTAGAACAAGCAGGGGTGATTCCCTCAACCCTCAAAGGAAGCCAAACAGGGGTGTTTATGGGCATTGGCACTGACGATTATGCTAAATGGCAAGTGAAAAATCATCTCCCTATTGACACTTATACCGGATCAGGGAATGCTCCTTGTTTCGCCTCAGGCCGTTTATCCTATGTATTTGGACTACAAGGGCCGAGTATTTCCATTGATACGGCTTGTTCGACCTCTTTAGTCACGGTTCATTTAGCTTGTCAAAGTTTACGCAGTGGGGAATGTAACTTAGCCTTAGCCGGAGGGGTGAATTTAATGTTATCCCCCGAATCAACCTTGTATCTGTGTAAAACCAAAGCATTAGCCCCGGACGGCCGTTGTAAAACCTTTGATAAAGACGCTAACGGTTATGTGCGAGGAGAAGGCTGTGGGGTGATTGTTCTTAAACGTCTTAAAGATGCGATCGCCGACCAAGATAACATTTTAGCCGTCATTCGCGGTTCTGCAGTGAACCAAGACGGGCCCAGTAGTGGCCTCACCGTTCCCAACGTCAGCGCCCAACAAAAGGTAATTCGTCAGGCACTTGAAAATGCAAAAGTCAATCCTGAACAGATTAGTTATTTTGAAGCTCACGGCACCGGAACCGCGTTAGGAGACCCCATAGAAGTGCGAGGAATTCATGACATTTTCGCCCCTGGCCGTTCCCCCGACAATCCCTTAATGATTGGTTCGGTGAAAACCAATGTGGGTCATTTAGAAACCGCCGCCGGCATGGCTAGTTTATTCAAAGTGATTCTATCCTTGCAACATCAAGCCATTCCTCCCCATCTCAATTTTAAAGAACTCAACCCGAACTTAGCCGAGTCAGCCCAATTCCTGAAAATCCCCACCTCCCTTACCCCCTGGGAAACAAAAGATCAGCCGAGAATGGCAGGAATTAGCGGTTTTGGTTTAAGCGGAACCAATGCCCATTTAATTATTGAAGAAAGCCCTCAAGGGAATTATCAAGCTTCCTCTGTCTCTCGTCCGCTTCAAATGGTTAAATTATCGGCCAAAAGCGAACCGGCTCTGAAAACCTTAGCTCAAAAATGGACTAACCATTTACAGAAGCATTCTCATATTAAAATCAATGATTTAGCCTTCAGTGCCAATACAGGTCGAGGGGACTTTAATCATCGTTTGGCCATGGTGGTGTCTTCTACTGAAGAGGTGAAGGAGAATCTGGTTGCGTTTAGTCACGAGCAAATGTCCCCCAATGTCTTCAAGCAAACCGTAGAACCTGGAAAACTAGGTAAAATTGCCTTTTTATTCACTGGCCAAGGATCTCAATACGTGGGAATGGGGCGACAACTGTATGAGACGCAACCCACCTTTCGACGAATTTTAGATGAATGCGATCAATGGCTACGCTCAGAGTTAGAGCAACCTTTATTGTCGGTTCTGTATCCTGACGACGAAGATAATAACCTGATTAACCAAACTGCCTATACCCAACCCGCTCTATTTGCCATTGAATACGCCTTGGCTCAAATGTGGCTATCTTGGAATGTCAAACCCGATGCAGTGGTGGGTCATAGTTTAGGAGAATATGTGGCCGCTGCTGTGGCTGGTGTGTTCACCCTTCCTGAAGCCCTAAAATTGGTTGCACGACGAGGTCGTCTCATGCAGCAATTGCCCCCTAACGGTCAAATGAGGGCAGTGATGACCGATGTAGACACCATCAACACCCTGATTGCTGCATCGGGTTTGAGTGAAGAGATCGCCGTCGCTGCCGTGAATGGTCCGTTGGCGGTGGTCATTTCTGGAACCACTTCTGCGATGGAAAGTTTCAGTGAAACCTTAAGTGAAAAAGACATCAAAACCACACAACTTCAGGTGTCCCATGCTTTTCATTCTCCGTTGATGGAACCGATGATAACAGAGTTTCGGGAATTAGCGAATCAGGTTAATTATCAAGTTCCTCAAATTGATATTATCTCTAATGTCACAGGAGACGTGGTGGATCAAGACATTGCCAGTGCCGACTATTGGTGTAATCATATTCGTCAAGCCGTCCAATTTGCACCAGCGATCGCTACTTTAGCCCAAAGCAACTATAATATTTTTGTCGAAATTGGACCGAAACCCGTTTTACTCGGGATGGCCAATCAATGTATTCCCCAACATCAAGCTCAATGGCTTCCCTCTTTACGTCCAGGGAAAGAAGACTGGGGACAAATCTTAGAAACCTTAGGGAAATTATATGTGTCAGGAATTGAGGTTAATTGGGACAATTTTGAGGCTGATTATGACCATCAACGGCTGTCTTTACCGACTTATGCCTTCCAACGTCAGTCCTATTGGCTCGATCTGACTTCGGCGCAACCTCAACCCAAATCCTCTAGTTCTACAGCTAAACTCCATCCCCTCTTAGACAGACAACTCAACTCTCCGTTATTAGAGAAAACCCTGTTTGAATCTTATTTAGGGGTTGATGGGTTACCTTTTTTAGCAGATCACAAAATTTATGACCAGTTGGTGGTTCCAGGCGCGTTTCATCTCTCCTTACTGTTAGAAGCCGGTCAGATTACCTTTAAGCATCCCCGATGTACTTTAGAACAGGTGGTGTTCCCCGAAGCATTAGTCATTCCTGAAGAGGGAGGCCGTTTAGTGCAACTGGGAATTACCCCTGACGAGCATCAAACTCAAGGAAGCTTTCAACTGGTGAGTTTAGACCCTAATTTTAATTCATCAAGCCGTAATTCTTGGAAAGTTCACGGCACTGGCCGTATGGTTAGTCAAACCACTTCCTCTGACCCTGAATTTAGTTATACTATCCCCGCTCAAATCAAATCGCGATCGCAACAAATGATCACAGGAGCAGAACTCTACAGCCATTTGAAACAACGGGAAATTCATTTAGGCTCAACTTTCCGATGGATTCAATCGGTTTGGAAAGGGGAAGGAGAAGTCCTGGGACAAATGCAGATTCCTGCTAGTTTAACGGATACATCGGTTTATCAATTACATCCGACCTTGATCGATGCTTGTTTTCAAATGTTGGTGGTGATGTTAGAGGAAAACGTCGAACCAGGAACCACCGTGATTCCCTTTAGTATCGAAAAATTAGAATTCTTTGATCGTCCGCAGGGTTCTCAATTATGGTGTTACGCTCATTACCGTAGCACCTCAGATATTAATCCCAAAGAAGGAGTCCTTGATATTGAACTGTTCGATGAGCAGAATCAACTCATGGCTAAAATTACAGGGTTTCAAGGAAAACAAATTCCCCGTCATGTTCTGCAACAAAGCTTACAGTCGAGTTCTGATAACTGGTTATACCAAGTCCATTGGCAACCTCAAAAGAGGATCGAGTCTCAGCCAACAATAGACAAGGAAACACAGGGCAATTGGTTAATTTTTGCCGATTCGTCCTCAGTGGGAAGCCAACTCAGCCAAGGATTACAAGGGCAAGGATATCAACCGTTGATGGTCGTCTTTGGAGAAGGGTATCAACAAATCGACCCTTGCACCTATACCCTTAACCCCACTGAACCGGAACAGTTTAAGCAACTCCTACAAGATATTGGCAAACATCAATTACCCTTACAAGGGGTTGTGCATCTTTGGAGTTTAGACACCGATGAACTTACCCTTTATGATGGGGAATCCTTACAACAGTCACAAATGTTTAGTTCTGGTAGCACCCTTTATTTAGTGCAAGCACTGAACCAGATGACCCTTCCCCAAGACTTTCGTCTTTGGTTGATCACCCGCGCAACACAGAAAATTGGGACGCAAACCAGCCCTACCCATCCCCACCACAGTGGGTTATCAGGACTAGCGAGAGTCATTAACTTAGAACATCCTCAACTACACTGTTCAACCTTAGACTTAGCACCAGAACAACCCGTTAACGAAGTCGAGATGTTGCTACAAGACATTTTGACTCCCAGTCATGAAGATAGAATCGCCTATCGTCAAGGCGATCGCTTGGTGGCTCGTTTGGTTGCCTCTCCTTCTTCTCAACCGACTATTCTTAATGGAGTGGATCACCATCACACCTATTTAATTACTGGTGGTTTAGGATCGTTGGGTATACTAACCGCTCAATCGTTAGTCGAACAAGGGGCAAAACATCTGGTTTTAATTTCCCGTGGTGATCCTAACCCTGATGTGGCTACATCCTTAGAACAATTAAAAGCGCAAGGAGCAACCATTACCTTAGCTAAAGCAGATGTTTCTAACTATCAACAGTTAGCAAAAGTCTTTGAACAAATTCAAAGAGATTTACCGCCGTTACGGGGAATTATTCACGCGGCGGGGGTGTTAGAGGATGGAACCTTAGCAACCATGACTTGGGAACGGTTTAACAAGGTTCTCTCTCCTAAAGTGGCGGGTGCTTGGAACTTGCATCGTCTCAGTGCCGATTTAACTTTAGACTTCTTTATTAATTTCTCATCGGCTGCTGCTTTAGTGGGTTCTCCGGGACAAGGAAATTATGCGGTTGCTAACGCCTTTCTCGATGGATTAGCCCATTATCGTCAAAGTTTAGGCTTACCTGGAATCAGTCTTCAGTGGGGGCCTTGGGCAGAAATCGGTATGGCCAACCGATTAGGAGAAAGCCATCGTCTTCGTCTAGAAAAACAGGGAGTCAGTCAAATTACCCCCGAAAAGGGTTTAGAACTCTTGCAAAGGTTACTGCAATCTGAGCAAGACTGTTTAGGCATTTTATCGGTTAATTGGACTCAATTCGCGCAAGAATTTCCTTTAGGGACTCAAACCCCCTTTTTCTCGCAATTAATTGATCAGATTACCCCTTCTGCCCCCCAGAAGCATCAGTCCCTTGGAGTTGGTCAGGTTTTAGGACAGTTAGAAACGGCTACCGTTGATAATTATGACGAGGTTTTACTCGATTATGTGATCAATACTGTCACTAAAATCCTTGGTTTAGACCCCTCTCAATTGCAAATGAATCAACCTTTAGACGAAATCGGACTGGATTCTTTGATGAGTGCTGAACTAAAAAATAGCCTCAGTTCTGGTTTAAAAATCGATATTCCCATGGTGTTATTCATCGAAGGGGTGACGATCGCCAATTTAATGGCTGAAATTAAACAACTATTAGGAGATACACAGGCCAGCGCATCCATTCCCACAGAATCGACTCCCCAAGAGGACCTTTCTGCTCAACTTTTAGATAATCTCGATCAACTCAGTGATGAAGAAGTTGAGAAACTTCTCAGTTCCATGATGGCTTAAATTTATTACCGGAGACTATCCATGACCTCACAATCTCAACAACTAGCTGGTTTATCTGCTCAAGAAAAACGGGCCCTTTTAGCCCAACTGTTAGCTAAACAAAACGCCTCTACTCCCACTAAACCCGAAATTCCCACAGAATACTATGTTTTCAAGGATTTTCCTGAGTATATTGGTTTAGAAAAAATGCTTCATGAATTTGAAGCTAATGGACAATCTAATCCTTATTTCAAGTCTCATGAAGGGATTAATAAAGATACCACCCTAGTGGAAGGCCAGGAGTTCATTAACTTTTCAAGTTATAACTATATCGCTATGTCTGGCGATCCTATGGTCACTCAAGCAGTACACGAAGCTACGGAAAAGTATGGTAGTTCTGTCTCTGCGAGTCGTTTAATTTCTGGAGAAATCCCTTTACATCAAGAATTAGAACAAGAAATTGCCGATCTCCTCGGTGTTGATAGTTCGATTGTTTATGTAGGAGGACATTCTACCAATGTCACCACCATTGGTCACTTATTTAAGGCCGACGATCTGATTCTTCATGACTCTCTCATTCATGACAGTTCTTTTCAAGGGGCAGTCCTTTCTGGGGCGACTTGTCGGGTTTTTCCCCATAATAGTTGGCAAGCGTTAGATCGCATCCTTGAAGAAGAACGACATAAATATAAAAGAGTCGTTATTCTGATTGAAGGGGCTTATAGTATGGATGGAGATATTCCCGATTTACCCAAATTTATCGAGGTTAAAAAACGACATCGTGCTTTGTTGATGATTGATGAAGCTCACTCAATGGGAACTATTGGCCAAACAGGGAAAGGTATTGGAGAATATTTTCAGATTAATAGTCGTGATGTGGATCTCTGGATGGGAACCCTAAGTAAGTCTTTTGCCAGTTGTGGGGGTTACATTGCAGGGTGTCGAGAGTTGATCGACTATCTCAAATATACTGCACCTGGATTTGTTTATAGTGTAGGTATTTCTCCCCCTAATACCGCTTCTGCTTTAGCTTCTATCCGTTTACTCAAAGCCCAACCCCAACGGGTGACTCGTCTGCATCAAAGCGCACAACTCTTCCTAGAGTTAGCTAAAGAAGAAGGGTTAAACACTGGGGATAGTCAAGATACCCCCATTATTCCCATTATTGTTGGTCAGGCCTTACCTTGTGTTCGACTCTCTCAAGCTTTGGTGAGTCGTGGGATCAATGTGATGCCGATGATTTATCCTGCAGCCCCAGAAAATGGCGCTCGTTTACGCTTTTTCCTCAATTGTACTCATACCGAAGAACAGATTCGTTTTACGGTGAAAACCTTAGCCCAAGAGTGGTCTAAAATTAAAAGCTCTCAACAATAAAGAGCATTGTGAAGTACCCCAACTTGCTTCGCTGAAGTTGGGGCTTCCAACAACAACTAAACTCAAGGACGGTTTTATTCGTCTTCGAGGCTTCCCGTCTCACTGGCCGTTGCCTCCATAAGACGAATCTTATCTCGGTCTTATACAGCCTCCACAGGCAGACTCCCTGCTTCCCAAGGAGTAATTACTTTTTGTCGAGATTGCACTTTGGACTTACGTTATTACTGCCTACTTTCTTATTCTTGTACAATCTTTTCCCTGATCTGCCGCCGAGTACATACTTTATCCGTCTTGCGGGGCCTCTTAGTCGGTCAGGTGGGTCGCAACCAGCACTCAGTATAACACAAACTACGAGAAAGTGGCGGCTGCGCCGTTTATGCGTAGGCCCTTGCATTCATCCCTAACCTGTAGAGGATAAGGGAATTCTGCCCGACATTCGGTTAACGATTTGTGACTAGGAAAATGGGGCATAAGGCATGAAAAACCTGAGCCCTATTTATCTATTCTTTACCTGAATTCAACGAATATGGATTTTTATCAACAACACGCCATTATTACCGGTGGTTCAAGTGGCATTGGAAAAGCGATCGCCATCATGTTAGCCAAAGAAGGGGCAAATCTTTCTCTTATTGCTCGCCGTGAAGACATTTTATCCCAAGCCAAGGCAGAAATTGAAGCAGCTAAAGCGTCTCCAGAACAAAAGGTGATTTGTTTATCGGCTTCGGTGACACAGTTTGATGACATTCAAACCGCTATTAACCAAGGGATTGAAGAATTAGGCCCACCTGATTTGCTGATTACTTCGGCCGGTATGGCCCATCCAGGGTATTTTCAGGAACTTCCCCTCGAAGTTTTTGAAGACACCATGAATGTTAACTATTTTGGAACACTCTATGCCATTCAATCGGCTTTACCCTCCATGATCAAACAGCAACAGGGACACATTGTGATGATCTCTTCTGTTGCTGGATTAGTGGGTGTTTATGGTTATACTGCTTATAGTCCCTCTAAATTCGCTGTTCGTGGGTTAGCAGAGTCCTTACGAGGAGAACTGAAACAGTGTGGCATCGATGTTTCTGTTGTTTATCCTCCTGATACCGATACCCCTCAGTTAGCTGCTGAAAATTTGATCAAACCTGAAGAAACCAAACGAATTACACAGAGTACGAAAATATGGACGGCTCAAGAAGTAGCAGAGGTGATTGTAAAGGGAATGAAAAGAAGGGAGTTTGCCATTACACCAGGTGTAGAAGCTAAAATGATCCAAAATTTCCATAGTTTACTCACTCCCATCACTCACTGGTACTTTGATCGATTAGTCAATCAAAAAGGAGACTAAAGGACTTAATTGCTTTTTCTTTTCCTTAGAGAAAAGGCTGCCAATCCAGTCGTTAAAATAGCTGTTATCATACTCGGTTCAGGAACAGAGAGTAGAACAAAGGTGCGATCGCCTCTCGCTTCAGCAAACGGTACACCAGCAACGGATTGAGAAGCGCCGGCCGCTACCAAAAAATCACTTAATTCTTGGGATATGACAATTTCAATATCTTCAAGAAACCATGTCCCCGTAGTAAGATCAACGTTAGGAGGGCGATCATTGGCAACTTCCAGGGCAGGAAACAAAGGAGGAAGAGAAATGCCTGATGTATCTCTGATTACAGTCGTAAAGGTTTCATCAAAAATATTGGAAAAATTCCCAAACACAAACTGAGAATCAAGACCAGGAAGCAGATTGTTATCAACATCAAACACAAGAGTTCCTAAAAATTCCTCTGTGCCAGAGACAGGGAAATAAAAACCATCATCATCATCATATAAAAAGACTGCGGTGGTTCCACGAACTCCAGGGGTTGAACTAGGAGGCAACATTAAAGCGCCAATATCAAACCCAGGTTTTGGTGTAGTGGTGCTATTGGCACTATTTAAAGTTAAGCCAATACCTTCTAAAATAGCTAATCCGTTGGGATCTAAGTTAAGACTTTCTTGCCCTCCTGTTTCTAGATAAAGACGGGGTTCGGCTACGGCAGGGGTATTAATTGTGACAGTGGCAAAGGCTGTTAATCCCATTAAACCCATGAGATAATGGGGCTTTTTTTCTTGATTAGCCAAAATAGTCATTCGTTCTCCTCAAAATACTACAATCATTCAAGGTAAGTGCTATAGACTCGACTCAATTGTAGGTTGAGGTCAAATTAACCCTAATAAAATCTCAACTTGTCTTAATCCCGTCTGCTAATCCAAAATTACTTGTTCTTTCACGAAAGCTATAGATTATATGCGCCTTCGGTTTCTGGACTTTCAACTTTAGGCAGTCCCATACTATAATTAAGGACACGACTTTTCAAATTGTAACTAATTTCACCTTTTTGCAGAAGATTGCGGACAAAATGCTCTAAATCTGAACCAATACGACGTAAATTATAATCGCTTAATTCTTCTCCACTGGCAGCTTCTACTAACTCATCAAATTTCCGATACACTTTCTGTAAAGCGTCTTCGTCCCAGTTGAATTCGTTATCGGGATCAACATCTAAAGTGAGCATATTATCACTTTCTACCAGTTCATTCTTCTGAACTTCGGCTGCATAAATACGAATATGTCGAGTTGTGGATTTAACAAACATAGTAAGCTAACAAAAATAGAGCGTATATTTAGATGGTAATGGTTTCTCTTTTAAAGAGCAATTAAGCCATGTTAAAACTATATTCGGGGGATAAGGACAATTAGCCATTATCCCCACTCAATCATTATTTACTTCCTGCTTTGACACATTGCTCAACTAAGGGCATAACTGACTCAACATCTTTCCACCCTAAGATTTCTGTGACTTTTTTCTCAAGATTTTTGTAGGTGCGGAAAAACTCAGCAATTTCTTCTAAATGGTGAGGTGCAATATCTTTGAGAGATTTTACCTCAGCATAGCGCGGATCTTCTTCAGGGACACACAATACTTTTTCGTCGCGATCGCCACCATCGATCATTTCTAACATACCAATGGGACGGGCAGCAATCACACAACCGGGGAAAGTCGGTTGATCCATGAGTACCATTCCATCTAAGGGATCACCATCATCGGCTAAGGTATTGGGAACAAACCCATAGTCATAAGGATATTGTACCGAGGCAAATAAAACGCGATCAAGAGCAAAGGCGTTCATATCCTTGTCATATTCGTATTTATTCTTGCTCCCTGCGGGAATTTCAATTAAAACATTAATTAGGCCAGGTTTAGGTTGAGCAGGAATGAGTGATAAGTCCACAATTTTCTCCGAATGCTTACTAATTACTGTGATTAAGGAATATAGCACTATTATGGGTTCATCGAGGGAATATTGTCCCTTTTTTAGTCCATAATCGTTCCTTCGCTGCTTATTTTACAATGAATTTTGTCCAAAGGTTGATAACAATCACATTTTCCCTGTGATCACTGCTACGGGAGATCAGACAGAAACCGAACATAATAGATACAGGATTCAAAAAGCGGGTGCATACAACAGCCAGGGGTTATTTATTGTTTTTAGCAGTAAATAACCTCTTTTTTTTGTTCTTTTTCCCTTGATAATTATCACTTTTTCCCTGTGATCACTGCTACGGGGGATCAGACAGAAACCGAACATAATAGATACAGGATTCAAAAAGCGGGTGCATACAACAGCCAGAGGTTATTTATTGTTTTTAGCAGTAAATAGCCTCTTTTTTCATATTGTGAGAAACATCAACTATCAATGTCTATTAGCTTTCCTGAAATAGCAGATTGATAAGCAGCTTCTCCAATTTTTAGGGCATATAAACTGGATTCTGGATTAAGATAAAGGGGGTTCTGATTAAATAAATGGTCTAAAACGATTTTTGTATCTAAAGCAAATAAACCCCGACGACTTTCTAATTGAATTGCTTGGGTTCCTTCTTTTGTGATTAATTTTCCTTCCATACCTTCAAAAATTATTTTACCTTCTTCTCCATGAATTTCAAAGGTGCGATCGC
This sequence comes from Cyanothece sp. BG0011, assembly GCF_003013815.1. GTDB lineage: Bacteria > Cyanobacteriota > Cyanobacteriia > Cyanobacteriales > Microcystaceae > Crocosphaera. Next base: position 27,171 of record NZ_PRLH01000046.1, read on the forward strand.
TTTCTATAAAAATATCTCCTTTTCCATAAATTAAATCAACAATTAACCCATTTTTAAAGATTAATTGAGCGTCGCATAAACAGCCATGATAATAGTCGTTTTCTTCTCTACTCCAATACTTTTGATGACAATTCACTGTTTTAACTTCCCCACATAAGTCGGTGAAACGGTGAATCCTGGGTAAAGCTGCTTTAAAAGGAAATCCAAACAATTGATGATTAAACGTCCATTTTATTGGGGCAGGATTTTTACTATCAATGGTTGTATAACGTCCATAAAAAACCTTACCAATTTTCGGTAAATGTTTCTTGATCGCTTGGTGCATACCTCCTAAAATTTCGATGTGTTCAATATGTAATAATTTATCTTTCTTTTTAGCTAATTGTAATAGTTCGACGGCTTCAGTATAGTCTAAAGATAAAGGATATTCGACGATAACATTTTTATTATTTTCTAAGGCGAGTTTAGCCACTTGTCCATGAAGTTGATTCACATTACAAATAATGACTAACTCTAAACTCTCATCCGTTACTAAATCTTCCCAGTTATCATACGAGGAAATATTGTAAGACTGACAAAAATCAACTACATTCTCACGAGTATATCCTGTCACACAACAAAGCTGCGACCGCTCATCTTCGATCAAGGTTTCGGCCCGTCGTTTGGCTGCGTACCCGGTGCCAACAATACCAACTTTAATGGGATGCGAAACCCCAGAAGTAAGAGACATCTTTACCCTACCTCAATAAATATTCAAAGGTCTATTATCCCACTTTCTCGATACCAAGAAGCTGATTAGGAAGACTATTTATCCACTTAAGTCATGAATGAGTATGATAAATATAACTAATACTAATAAGTTGGGAGATAGACGGGGAAAACTTGAGGGGGGGATTTCCTGTGAAGCACTATTGACCATAGGTTATAGAGTATAGAATTTTGATAACATTCTTCATCCCTTCCTCCGTATCAATATATAAGTAAAACTTATTTTAAGTTTGTTTAAGAATTTCATTACTAATGCCTCATTGACTGGGGGTGTTTTTACCTTAGTATCAAAAATGAGCTTATTGTTGAGGCTTATTGATTTAAGCTTCACTGTCAACAACAATGGTTTCATTACTTTAAAAAGAGGACAAAACTATGGCAACTTATAAAGTTACCTTAAAGAACGAAGCAGAAGGCATTAACACCACCATTGATGTACCTGAAGATGAGTACATTCTTGATGTAGCAGAAGAAGAAGGGATTGAGTTACCTTACTCTTGTCGTGCCGGTGCTTGTTCTACCTGTGCTGGTAAGCTCGTTAGTGGTAGTGTCGATCAAGGTGATCAATCTTTCTTAGATGATGATCAAGTAGAAGCAGGATTTGTTTTAACTTGTGTTGCTTATCCTACCTCTGACTGCACCATCGAAACTCACCAAGAAGAATCCTTGTACTAAGTCTTGTGATTTAAGATTTTCAGCAAAGTATTGATCACGATGCTCAAAGATGCTTTGCACTCCAGTCAACTCATTTATTTCATTGAAAAAGAGGACAAAATTATGGCAACTTACAAAGTTACCTTAAAGAACGAAGCAGAAGGCATTAACACTACCATTGATGTACCTGAAGATGAGTATATTCTTGATGTAGCTGAAGAACAAGGTTTAGACTTACCTTATTCTTGCCGTGCTGGTGCTTGTTCTACCTGTGCTGGTAAGCTCGTTAGTGGCAGCATTGATCAAAGCGATCAATCTTTTCTCGATGATGATCAAATCGAAGCAGGATTTGTTTTAACTTGTGTTGCTTATCCTACCTCTGACTGCACCATCGAAACTCACCAAGAAGAATCATTGTATTAAATCCAGCTATTTAATACAATAGCTGGATTTTCCAGGGAATTATTGCAGGGGCAGAAATTGAGCGTCCCTGCTTTACTGTTATAAGTATTGTGACATACTTCTGCTGTTAGGCGAGAAACTTCCTGGGCTGAACTTGCCTACAAGTAGGTCTTATTTATTCATATCTCCCTAGGCGTAGATTTCGGGATGCCCTCCCGTATTTGCTAGTATTCTAGCATATTACCTCCTAAAGGATGGGGTTTTAGACCCCTGATTTTTCGATAAATAATTTTCTTGTTTCGGGTAGGTTGTAGCAATTTTTTGTAATGTTTGATAGTTTAACTTGCCCTGTTGATTTCGGGGTAATTGTTTGACTCGAATCCAATGCTTTGGCTGTTTTACAGGACTTAATTGTTTTTTGATTGTTTCTTGAATAAGCGTTACATCCACTGTGTTGTTTTGGGGAACGTATATTGCTGTTATCGCTTCTCCCCATTGTTCATCAGCTATCCCAATAATCGCAATATCTTTAACTAAGTTCGTTTCTAAAATAATAGTTTCAACTTCTTTCGGAAAAACATTTTCTCCCCCTGTAATAATTTTTTGACTATTTCTCCCTAAAATATGTAAATCATTTTTATGATCAAAATAGCCTAAATCATCAGTGATCAAATACGGTTGCGGTTCGTAATGGGGATAATAACCAAAATAGAGAGACTCTGCTTTAATTTTAATAATTTTATCTTCATTTATTTTAATATCAGCATGGGGTAAAACTTTTCCTGTACTGTTGTTTCCTTGTTTAAAATCCTCTGGTTTTAAAGTAACAATTTGTGAGGCGGTTTCTGTCATTCCATAGGTAGGGGAAAGATTGAGTTGATAGTTTCTAGCTTCGGTAAGTAAGGAATTCCAAGGGGGTGCGCCTCCTAATAAAATTGTTTTAAATTGTTGTAAAAATTTGGGGTTTAACGTTAACAATAATTGTAACTGTGTGGGAACTAAGGAGATAAAAAAATCTTCAAAATTGAAGGATGGCAATATATTTTTTTTTAGCTTACTGTAGGGATAAATTATGATTTTTCCTTGGGTTAAAAAAGAGCGCATAAACTGCATTAAACCACTAACATGATGTAAGGGTAAAATACAAAAAGAATTAACTTTGTCAAGATGAAAAAAATGTGTAAACCCTTTAACTGATGCTGATAATGTATGCCAAGTATGGATAGAAAAACGAATTTTTCCTGATGTTCCTCCTGTGGAAATCATAATTAAACTCTTATTAGGTAAGGGGAAGTTATTCTGATTACTTTTGATAGTATAATTTAAATCAATTCCTAATATTAAATGAGGGTTAACCAAGTTACAAACTTCTTCCCATTCCCTTTCTTTCCATCTTTTGTCACCTAAAAAAACGTGACAGTTAGTGATAACAGTAGCCAGAAAAGCCGCTAAAAAATGATGATAGTCTTCATGGGTTTCTACTAAAATGATTCTGGGATTATTAGTAAGTTTCTTTAATTGTGTCAATTGCTCAATATAGTTTTGTATCAGTTGATAAAAATAGTGAGAATGACAACCCATTATCCATTCTTGGTGTAATCTAGTTTCAATTATTTCTAAAATATTGTTCATTTTTGATTCTTTTTTATCTAAAAAAAATTGATTTAATCAAGTTGAAGCTATACAAAATTAATACTATTCTAACTATTCTTGGGTAATTTTCCTTTCATAATATAGGGTTTTTTAGTCTAGTGAGGTACACTCTTAATTTCCTGCCATTGCCACCCCCTCTAACTCCCCCTTTTGTGAGGGGGAGAACCCTTGCCTATTCCCTAAAACTAGAAAACTTTTTACCTCACAAGTATGGGAAGTGCTATAGCTATTTATAAGCTCAAGAATTTAACCAATTTTCATCAATATAGTCAATTTTAGCATAGGGTTCTAATGCTGTTAAGATTCGATTACCGTAACTTCGATAATTAACTCGATTGTCTAATAATGCTACAATTCCTTGAGATTCTCTTAAGGGCATAACTGCTCTTTGTATCTCCTTTAAAGCAGTGGGTAAAAGATAAAATCTAAACCAATCTTTATGCTGTCTTTTATAATAATTGACTTGGGCAGCCACCAAGGGATTTTCTAGGGAAGGAATGGGTAAAGTGGCAATAATAAATAATTGAGGTTTCGGTAATTTATTTTGATGTTCGTGCCAAAATTTCCAGCCACTAATTAAAATGCTATTATGATCAATATTTGCCTTTTCAACCTTAACTTGTGAGCCAAACTCCGCAGCCAAAAAAGTGGCAACTTGGGCTTTAGAGGGAACATCATCCACAATAATAGTAATGGGTTTTAAGCTTTCATAACCCCCAAAAACTAGCTTTCTAACTTCTTCAATTAATATTTTTTGAAATTCAGGAGTATTCGGCATTGGCAAGCGATCGCGAATATATAAATTGATTAATTCATTTTGACGATGAGGGGAAAATTTTAAACATAAAATATCCTGAGTTAAGCCAATGGTTTTCCGATAGGTGGGGGCTGTTTTTTGACTATCAAGAAATCCCCCCATTAAAACAATAGTCGAATTTTCTAAATTAGGAGATAAAATAGAAGCAATATCTAGGGGACTGACATGAATAAAAAAAGTATTTTCTTCTCGATTAATAGATGCCCATAAAAGTTGATTATGATCATTAAGAGATTGGGCAAAATTTTGTAACAAAGGATCTTGAGCAAGGGTGGCACAAAGATGGGATAAACTCTCTTTTTCTTCTTGATCGAGTAGGCAACATTGATAGGGACTATTAGGATGACTAAAAATTGATTTTTTTAAGAAAAACCTAACTTCTTGAATTAAGTTACCATAGGCAGGATATTGTTGTTGTAATTGTTGCCAATCATCAGGAGAAAGGGTGATAGTTAAATAATCTTTGGTCCACTCCTCTAAATAATCAGCTTGATCGATCAAAGTGACAAGATCATGAGGAAACTGACCCTTATTTTCCAAGCGATCGCCTAACCAAACATCAGGAGAAACAATTAATAATCCTTTAAAGGTTTCAAAATCAACGGTTTGGTCTTGATGAGCAATGGTTTTATTGGTATTTAACCATCTTTGAAGATAGGGAATATCTTGTTCAATTAATTGTTTTTGAATCTCCATAGGAACCACTAACAAAATAGGGCGATCGCTCAACAAACAAGGCATTAAATAACTTAACCCATAACGAGAAAACGTGCTTCCCGTTTGAATTAAAGCAGATCGATTTAAACGTAAAGCACGAGACACCAAACGGGCCATGGTCAAATGGTGATCCCATAAGGGTTCCCCCTGATCCCGTAAAAATTCTCGTAACGAAATGTGAACTTCTGCTTCTAAGAGAGTCATAGACAATAATTTGACAAGAATACATAGCACTTAGGCAATGATCTCTATACCTAGGAGTTGATGAAATGATAAATTGAGGATCATGTAAATTTAATTTCAGGATAACAAGCATGGCTCAAATACAATTTTCTCGTGGTGTTTCTGAACCGGTTGTTCCCGAAGTGCGTTTAACTCGTGCTAAAAGTGGAAACAGTGGAACTGCAACTTTTCGCTTTGAATCTCCTACTATTCTAGATGCTGAAAGTACCGATGACATTACCGGAATGTATCTCGTCGATGAAGAGGGAGAAATCGTCACTCGTGAGGTGAAAGGAAAATTTATTAACGGAAAACCCACCTCAGTTGAAGCTATTTTAATTATGAACTCTCAAGATGAATGGGATCGCTTTATGCGTTTTATGGAACGTTACGCACAAGAAAATGGGTTAGGATTTTCTAAAGCTTAATTTTTTTCGAGGAGTCAGTAGGGGCTTAATATTATTAAGCCCGTACAGCAGTTAGAGATTTAGATATTGATTCGTTATCTTGCTCCGTTCCCCTCATCACCAGTTATTTTAAGTTAAACTCATGTCCCTTCCCCATCCCGATCGCCAACCCGTTAGTCTTGCCTGTGCTATTGTTACGGTGAGTGATACTCGCACCCCCGAAAGCGATCGCAGTGGGCAACTTCTTAACCAACGTTTGACAGATGCGGGCCATCAAATTATTAATTACGACATCCTTAAGGATGAACCCCAGGACATAATCGCCCATATACAGCAGTTAAAACAAGAGAATAGGATAGATGTCATAATCCTCAATGGAGGCACTGGAATCGCCCCTAGAGACACCACCTACGACGCATTAGAGGGGTTATTAGATAAGACTTTGCCAGGGTTTGGGGAATTGTTTCGCTATTTAAGTTATCAAGAAATTGGTTCACGGGCCCTGGCCTCACGGGCGATCGCAGGGGTTTATCAAAATATTTTAATCTTTTCTCTGCCAGGATCATCGAACGCGGTTAAGTTAGCTTTAGATAAATTAATTGTCCCCGAATTGATACATTTAACGAAACAAATACGGGGTTAAGGTTGGAAATGTTGAATAAATGGTTGTGACAAGTCGTTTTTGTCAATTAAACGCTTTAGTCCCACAATTAATAGTTTTTTTGTTCCATTATCAAAAATCTTTATATTTCGGATATTGCGAATATTTCAAATAATGGATATACTCGGAGTGGAACTAAAAGCAAATAAAACAATAATAAAATTACAGTGAGGCAGTTGATCTTGTATCATTAGCCTCTCTATTAACATATAGAGAATCTTTATTGTCCTTGCAATAACAGGAGTTTGTCATGTCTACTACTCGTTCACCTCAATATTCACAAAGTCCCCTAAAGAATGAGCAGAAAGGAGATAGTGGTTTATCTTCAAAAGATGCTGACTATTCCTTATTAGGGAAAGGACACAAAACTCCTCTATCGAAGGATGAATATGAAACCGTCTACAATATTTTAACAGTTTTGCGACAAGGGAATTCTGTTAATGTTGTTTCTGATGAAAGTTATATGACGACTCAACAAGCTGCGGATGTTCTCAATGTTTCACGACCTTACCTAGTGCAACTTTTAGAAAATCATCAAATTCCTTTCATTAAAGTTGGCAACCGTAGAAAAGTATTAGTAAAAGATTTACTCGCATACAAAGAACAAAGAGATACAGAACGCCGTCAAATTATTCGTGAATTTTCAGCCAGTATTTATGAAGATGGGTTAGATGAGTTAGACTATGAATAAGCTAGTCAAATCATCAATTGAAAATTAATTCTTGCTGTGGAGAAACCCATTGTAGTTCTTGATGCCTGTGTCCTCATTCCCATGCCGCTCTGTGATACTCTTCTCAGAGCGGTTGAACAATATATGTATAGATTTTATACCTCTCCGAAAATTTTAGAAGAAACAGAGAAAAATTTAGCAAAGATTTTAAAAAAAAAAGAAAAAATTAGATTCAACTGAAGCAGATAAGAAAGCTAAAAAACGAATAAATCAAATACAAAAAGCGTTTCCAGAAGCTTTAGTTTATCCATCAGAAACTTTAATCTCAACCCTAGATAATGACCCTAAAGATCGTCATGTTTTAGCTGCTGCTATAGAAGCTCAGAAAATCAATAATGATTCTAGATTTAATCATTTAGTTTTAATTGTTACTCATAATCTCAAAGATTTCCCTAATGATATCTTATCCAAATATAATGTTATGGCTATTTCTCCTGATGAATTTCTTCTGAAGTTAGTCGACATTTATGATTCTTCTTTATTATTTAATATTTTACAACAACAAGCAGAAGATAATAAACATGAAGTGGTTGATCTATTAGAAAGATTAGAGAAGGGGAATGTTAAGAAGTTTGTGAGGGAAATTATTAATGACTACTATTTTGATACAACTATAGCAATCATAAAAGACCTTAAAAATATTCTTAATAGATTTGGATGGCAAGATAATGAAAATAATAAATTTCTCATTGGCGAGTTTTACCACTTATCTACAAACAACCAAACATTTAAAGTTAATCATCATACAGATGGGGTATTAATTGAGCTAAATTCTCATTCAATTTCTCTAGATAATCTTTCTTGCCAACATCTCAAAAATCTCCAATCTTTTATCAATCAGGCCTACAAGATAACTTGTTCTCATTTAATTGATAGTACAAATTAAACAAAATAGGTAAGGTGGGCAATGCCCACCCTACAGGTTACTCAGCCCCTTCTATGGGTGCAAACCCTTGACGCTGGATATTTTCGCTAATATGACGAGGTTCGAGGAACTGTAATAAATAGTCTGGTCCTCCTGCTTTGGAACCCACACCGGACAACTTGAACCCACCAAAGGGTTGACGGGCAACGATCGCACCGGTAATCGTACGATTAATGTACAAGTTCCCGACTTCAAACTCTTTCTGGGCCTGTTCGATGTGTTCGGGACTCCGGGAATATAACCCACCGGTTAAGGCGTAGTCGGTTCCATTAGCCACTGCTAACGCTTCCTTAAAGCTTTTTACTCGCATCACAGCAACCACTGGGCCAAATATCTCTTCTTGGGCGATAGTATGGTCGGGTAACACATCCCCAAAAATGGTGGGACCCACATAAAAACTGTTGTCAGGGGCTTCCATTTGCAAGGCGAGGGTTGACTCTTGTTTTGCGGTTTCAATGTACTCTAAAATGCGTTTTTGCGCCGTTGCGTCGATGACGGGACCCACTTGAGTAGAGGGTTCATCCGTTGGCCCAACATTGAGGGACTTGGTAGCGTCTACAAACCGTTCTAAGAAAGCGTCGTAAACCGGGTCTAAAACGATGATACGGGAGGCTGCTGAACATTTTTGACCCGTATAGCCAAAGGCAGAAAAGACAGCCCCGGCAACCGCTTGATCCAGGTCAGCACTTTCATCGACAATAATAGCGTTTTTACCGCCCATTTCTGCAATAACCCGTTTTAGGTGTTTTTGTCCGGGTTGTAAAATAGCTGCATCAGCATAGATACGACATCCCACTTCTCTCGATCCGGTAAAGGCGATCAAATGTACGTCAGGATGTTTCACCATATAGGCCCCGACTTGGGACCCTTTTCCAGGAACCAGTTGAAAGACTCCTTTAGGAATACCAGCATCCACTAAGATTTCAGCAATTTTAGCCGCGATCACGGTAGAGGTTTCGGCTGGCTTTAATAAGGTACAGTTTCCTGTCACTAACGCTGCTACTGTCATCCCTGTTGCAATGGCAAAAGGAAAGTTCCAGGGAGAAATAACTAAGGCGATGCCTCTGGGTTGATAATGATAACGGTTGGTTTCTCCTGCTACATCGTAGTTGTAACCCTTGTCTAACCGTTCCATTTCATCGGCATAATACCGGCAAAAGTCGATCGCTTCGGAGACTTCTGCGTCTGCTTGTTGCAATATTTTACCCACTTCCACACAGATCCAAGCGCATAACTCATGACGGCGTTCTTCCATGAGATCGCCAGCTTTTCGTAGTATTCTCGCTCTTTCTGTGGCTGGTGTTTCTTTCCACCCTTTAAATGCTTCTTTAGCTGCGTTTAATGCCTGTTCTGCCTGAGAAACAGAAATTAAACCAATTTGTCCCACCACTTCAGAGGACTTAGAAGGGTTCACAGAGTCGATAATAAGATCGGTTTGTACATATTCCCCATTAATTAAGGGTAAATAGGTTTTACCGAGACTATTTTTTACACTTGCTAAAGCTTGCTCTGCTTTTTGCCGTAATACTTCCCTAGAATAATCGGTATCAGGGGCATTGACAAAAACTTCTTTTTGTGCTATACGTTCCGTACTTCCCGAAACTGTTGGGGGTGCGATCAATTCTTCGATGGGTCTTTCTTCTAAATTTTGCCGTAAGAAAGAACTATTAGCGGTATTTTCCAGTAAACGGCGGATTAGATAGGCCATTCCTGGTAATAAGTTACCGTAAGGCGCATAGACTCGTACACGATGCCCTGTTTTCACTAACGCTTTGGCTAACTGATCCCCCATGCCATATAATACCTGCATCTCGAAGGCGCGGGAGGGAACGTTTAAGGTTTCTGCGATGGCGATCGCCCTTGCTTGCGATCGCACGTTATGGGACCCGATCGCAGCGTATAAATATTGATGATTTTCCAGCAATAACTGGGTCATCTCTTCGTAGTTAACATCCGTTGCTGCTTTTTGGTTATATACCGGTTGTGGCCAGTGATTTTGCTCAGATTTAATGGTTTCTTGATCCCAGTAGGCCCCTTTAACTAATCTTACCGTGATCGGGTTGCCTCGTTGTTTGGCCCAAGCAATGAGATCATGTAAGTCTTGTTGAGAGTCTCTAAGATACGCTTGTAGCGTGACACCAATATCAGTCCGGTGGCGAAACTCTTCTTCTAACAAGAGTTCCTTGAGGATAGCTAGGGTGAGATCCTTGTAAACATATTGTTCCATATCGAAATGGATGGCAACCCCTAACTCTTGGGCCCGACGGAGAAGGATACGAATGCGATCGCAGACTTTTTCTTGACTTCCTTCGGGATCGATGGGATCAAACTGGGAATAAAAAGCGGTCAATTTAACCGATACTTGAACCTTAGATAAGCTTTCGTCTCCTGCTTGGTCAATTTGTCCTACATTTGACCATTTTTTCGACTGATCGGCTAATTTTTCCATCAAGTCGAGATAACTATCAAGATAAGCTTTGGCCTCGCTTTCGGTAATAACTGCTTCCCCTAATAAGTCGATAGTAAACCCCATTTTCTCTTTTCTGAGGCGTTCGACGGTTTTTATGACTTGAGGAATCGTTTCACCCGAAATATACTTAAATGCTAAGGTTTGGACCGCTTTACTGATGGTTTCGGCTGCTATTTTCGCCGGAAGAGAATTATAGTCAGTAAAGTTAAGGATACCTTTTAACGCGCCGGGTAATTCTACGGACTCGTCCCCTAAGTATTGTTGCAGATGATGAGCAATTTCTGCATTACTTTGTAGCGCGGGTAAGGTATCGATAAAATGGAACAGTTGAACCCTTAAACCAGGGTTACTCATCGCAAAATCGAGCAGTTTATCATCCCAACGCATCTGATCGCCGATTTTCGACCATAATGAGCGTTTTTCACGGGTTTGGGCGATTAATTCTTTAGCTATTTCCTGGGTTCGTTGTTCGTAGGTTTTAGAATCTAGTTGTACTACCAAAATTTAATACTCTCCTATCATAGTGTGTGAAGCGTGTAGCAATTTTTAAGGGTAATGTTAAGTAAAAGTCTCTAATTTTACTTTCTTCCTTAATTTTACCTTAAGAGAGTACCCTCAATACACAGTAAGAATAATAACCGTTAAAATCATTAAAGTGAAACTTTTTAATGATATAGAAGATTAACTTATTATGGATGCTAGAAAAAATTTTGAAGCCTATACTAGCTTAAAACCTCTTAAAAAAAACGCTGTTCAACTTTGTGGTGAAGAGTTCATAAAGTCTTTAATAAACAAAAAAATATATGCTAAAGCTGATGAGTTTTGGATAGAAGTTAATAAAAACTTAAGTATTCCAGATGATTATTATGAACAAAAACAAATACAACAGCAAAAAGAACAAGACAAAAAACAGCAAGAAGAAGAAACTGAAAAACAAAGATTAATGGATCAAAAAGAGTTAGTCAAACAAGACAACAGAATAAGAGATAATTGGATTGTTAAAGTTTTTCAACTTCCTAAATCAGAAAGATTAAAAGATTTAAGTCAAAAATATTTAGCAGAAGGAACTTTAATCGGTGACGACCAACTGTTATTAAGTAGTCACTTTTCAAGTAATATGTATGAAGCCAGAAATCAAGTCATTAATAGTATTGATAATTTTGAACGTCAACAAAGAAAAGAATTATCATTTTTAAAACACTATAAAGTTCTTAAACAGATTTACATGATTTTTTTGTATCTCTCAGGTTGGGATAATTATAATAAATTTTTAAGTCAATCTCAGGAAAAAAGATGTAAAGAAAATTTTACAGGAGTAGAAAGTTGGATAGGTTTAGAGTTTTCTATTTTAGATAAACTTGAAGAAGAAGGGTTACTCGAACAACCGCAAACAAAAGGTAATAATTATAAAAAAAGGACTTACGTTCAATTGACAAAAAAAGGAATAAGAATGACTAGAGAATTACTTAAAAATATTGATTTAGAGGGAGTAGATGAACTTTTAGAAGATAGAGAGTATCATGAAGAATATTTACACTATAAAACCTCTATTGATTTAAGGAGAGAACAAGAATCAGGAGATTGATTCAAGTATAATTTTAAAAGTGATTTGATTGTTTCGTTCATCTTGAATTGTTGACATTAAATTCATAAGTTATTTTTTTCTAAAGCAGTAATATAACCTTTAATAGCTTCTTTTATGTTAGCAAGAGCTTCTTCTTTTGTCTTTCCTTGACTGACACAACCTTTAAGACTTGGACATTCAACAATCCAATAATTATCTTCATCTTTGTATAAAATAACTTGTCTCATAGTTTGACTTATTTCTGATGTAACCTAGAGTGTATCTTAAAAAGATAATAACACAAAATACAAAAAAATCATGATTTATATATCATCTAATTGTTTAAAGCTTTTAGTAGTTAACAAGTAGGGTGGGTTAGACGGCTATAATCTAGATTATAACTAAGATGTAAAAATCCGTCGTAACCCACCAATTCATGAATTATATTCGTTAAAAATTGGTGCATTACACTACGTTAATGCACCCTACGAAATTCTATTTTTTGCTTCTTTTTAATACTAATATTCCTAATAAACCAAACATACAACAGTATAATCTTTAATTCTAGTAGATAGCCAAGTTAAGAAGTAGGGTGGGTTAGACGGCTATAATGCACGATTATAACTAAGATATCAAAATCCGTCGTAACCCACCAATTCATTAATGATCTCTGTTATGATGTGGTGCATTACACTGCATTAATGCACCCTACTAAATTCTATTTTTTGCTTCTTTTTAATGCAAAAGGACAAGACCTAACTCTTTTGACTGTGATAAGATGGCCTTAATATTATTAAGTCCCTACAGAGTTCTGAAAAAGCTGTGATGCAGATAAATCTAATTGAGGAAATTGAGAGGATTTCACTTTATCATCGGCTGAAAACTCTCCTACTTCAATATATATTTTATCTTTCAATTCTAAGACTAATATGGTTTGATTTTCAGGGTCAATAATCCAATATTCAGGGATGGCACAATCTTGATATTGTATCCGTTTAGCAATATAGTCTCGATGCCGTTGTAATTCTCCAGGACTAACAATTTCTACTACTAATAAAGGAGGTGGCATCAATAAACGAATAGTATTACGTTTTGCTAATAAATTGATATGTTCTTCTCTGATTATAGTAAGGTCAGGATAACGGTTTCTGGGTTCCCCTCTCACTTCTAATTCTAACCCTTGTCCCCTAACTTGATCAGTGCCTAATAAAAGAGCAAAAATAAGAAATAAACGATTAGCGATTTGCACATTGATTCCTGATTCGGGAGGTATCTCAATTAATTCTCCATTAAATAATTCATACCATTTATCCCTGTTGTCATCGTAAGCAAGATAGTCCTCAAAAGTCTCAAATTTTGGCTTAACTTCTAACATAATTATTAATAATTTGACTAAAATTGTATTTTAATTATATCTAACTGTAAGGTAAGTGAGACGGCTATCATTAAACTGATGACCGCAACTGATCAGGATTGGTTTCTAGCATAAACTGGCTACCATCAGAGAAAAATTAATGAAAATAAAAGATTTTAAGCTAATAATTGGTTCAAAATAAGCATTTTTTAAGGGTTTATTCTGCTAAACTTGATAGACTAGAGAAAGCCAGTAATAATGAATGATTCATGAACAATTTTTGATAACTGTTCACTGGTAACTGATAACTGTTCACTGATAGAGATCCTTAAGCATAAAACATGATTTCTGATACCCCTTTATCTGTCTCCCCACAACAACAGTTTAATGGCGCAACCATTCGCCCCATTGCAGCCTCAGAAATTCATGGAATCGCTTTCTATAATAAGAAATTATATGCCTTAGATAATCGTAATGGTTATCTCTTAGAAGTCGATCCCATTACCCATGACACCAAAATCCTCAATAGCCATCATTGGGAAGATTTTATCGGGGCCACAGGACTAGCGATCGCCGATAATCAACTCTGGTTTACAACTCGTTATAGTGTCTATTACTGTAATTTAGATGATCCTGACTTCAAATGTGAACTATTTACCCGACTTCCCGATCCGGCTAATGGTGTGGCCATCTGGGAATCAACGGTTTATATTTCCTCCCAAAAAGCCGGAACCATTTCCGTTTTTAATCGAGAAAATGCCCAAGAAATTACCCGTTTATATTCCCCAGGAATTGGCATCGAAAATATTACCGTAAAAGGAGAAGAATTATGGGTTAGTGATACCTTAGAACAGAGTGTTTATTGTTTGGATCGGGCAACAGGAAAACAAAAATTTAGTTTATTAACCCCCTTTGAATGTCCCACCGGTATCACCTTTTATCACGATCCCAACACGGATCAAGACATTTTATATGTCTCTTACGTCAATAATGAACCCTACATCCGTGATAATCCTAACGCTGATCCTAACCACGAACTCCTCTATCGCGTTGAAACCTTTATCCATCCTTTATATTTTCGCTACTATGCCGATGATCATTATGCCCTGTCTAATGGTTATCTCATAGAAATGTCCTACGTTGAAGAGTTAGCCCCCCTTGATCCCATTGAACTGAAAAATTTAGAATGGCGCATGGCCCTACCGGCCGAAACCCACCGTCAAAAAGTCCGTCAAGTCGAAGCCGTTGGCCTACCCTTCACTGAAATAGAAGAAAATGGGCAACGGGTGGCCGTGTTTAAATTTGATACCTTAACAGATAATACCCGTTGTATTTTTGGTTGGAAAGCCTTAATTGAAGTCTGGGGTATTAAATATAACTTGACCCCTCGTGACTGTGAAACTGTTTCAGAAATGCCCCCAGAATACGGCGATCGCTATTTAGTGGATAATGATAACCTAGCGATGGATACGGAGATTATCCAACGGGCTGCAGCCGAAGCAGTGGGACGAGAAACCAACCTTCTCAGAAAAATTTATAGTATTCGTAACTACGTCTATGATCGCCTATCTTATGGTATTAAACCCCATATCGATACCCCCGATATTGCCCTGAGACGGGGTGTAGGGTCCTGCGGTGAATATGTTGGTGTGTTACTGGCTTTATTCCGTTTAAATGGTATTGCTTGTCGTACCGTGGGCCGTTATAAATGTCCTGCCTCTGCGTTAGTTCGCCATCTCCCTCTAAAACCCGATTATAACCATGTTTGGCTAGAGTTTTATATCCCTGGTATTGGTTGGTTGCCCATGGAATCAAACCCTGATGATATTTACGAAGGGGGACCTTATCCCACACGGTTTTTTATGGGGTTAGCTTGGTATCATGCAGAAATGAGTAAAGGGGTTCCCTTTGAACGGTTAATGATTGACGGAACTGTTTTAAATAAACAACAGGTTTCTATCGGAAATTTAGCCATTAATCATGTACAGTTCACTATTTTAGAGGAATGTTCCCCTTCTTAACCCCTCATAAACTGATGTGTTGTAGGTGTTGACGAGGTTGATAAGTGCGACTATCACGAATTTTTTCGTAATAAGTTCGTTCAGTTTCACTGAGATTTTGGGGTGTATCAATGGTGATTTTTACAAATTGATCCCCTCTTCCTTTTTTCGGTGTTACCCATCCTTTGCCTTTTAACCGTAAAGACTGACCGGAACGAATTCCAGGGGGAACTTTAACCGTTACCATGCCATCAGGGGTGGGTACATCGATGGTGGTTCCTAAAACCGCTTCG
Source organism: Cyanothece sp. BG0011 (assembly GCF_003013815.1). Taxonomy (GTDB): domain Bacteria; phylum Cyanobacteriota; class Cyanobacteriia; order Cyanobacteriales; family Microcystaceae; genus Crocosphaera. The sequence continues at coordinate 42,808 of NZ_PRLH01000046.1, forward strand.
TCCGGGGTGATAGGAACTTCACACACTAGGTTATCCTCTTCAAACTTAAAAAAGTTATGGGGCGTTAGTTCGACATTAAGATACAAATCTCCTCTATTTTGACTATAGGGACTACTTCCCCCTTTCCCCCGAACACGGATACGACTGCCATTTTTTGCCCCTGGTGGGATACGGACCTCAATAATCTCATTGCCTAGGTTCAGGCGTTTTTGTACCCCCCGAAACGCTTCAGAAAACGTAAGCTTGAGGGTCGCTTCTCGGTTTGAGGCCGGGGTTTGATTGCCAAAACCTCCACCAAAGTCATTAAAATTGCTACTATAACCGCCTCCTGGACTACTATAACTATAACTTCTCGCTCCTGCGCCCCCTGGCGTAGAGAAACGGCCTAATAATTCATTGATAAATTCTTCAAAGTTACCATACTGACTGAAATCAAAGTTGCCCATATCCACGTTAGCACCGGCACCGGGCCAGGTGCTTTGGCCTGCTTGTTTCCAGTATTGGCCAAACTGATCATATTTTTTCCGTTTCTCAGCATCGGACAATACTTCATAAGCTTCGCTGATCTCTTTGAAACGTTCTTCAGCTTGCTTATCATCAGGGTTTCTGTCAGGATGATATTTTACCGCTAGTTTGCGGAAGGCTTTTTTGATCTCGTCTGCGCTGGCACTTTTATTGATGCCCAATGTAGCATAGTAATCTTTGTAATCCATATCTCCTGTGGAATAATCCTTAAAAATATTGTCCTATATCTTAATATTAATGGATAGAATACCTATCAGGCTTCGGTGAAAGGTAGGGAATGCCGAAATTAGATTAATTGTGATCATTCAATTTTCTCAGTCTACCCTTAATTAAGGTGACTTCTATCGGTTAAGATTTCGTAGCCGGTTGCTGTTACTAATACCGTATGTTCAAACTGAGCTGATAAATTATTATCCACCGTTACAACCGTCCAGCGATCGCGTAAGGTTTTCGTATATTTTGACCCCTGATTGACAATGGGTTCTATGGCTAATGTCATTCCTTTTTTTAGTTTAATGTTGGGAATTTCTTGGGTTCGATAATTAAAGACGGCCGGTTCTTCATGTAGGTTTTGTCCCACTCCATGACCGGTATAATCTTCTACCACCGAATAGCCGTATTTGTTAACAACATCTTCAATGGCTCCTGCAATATCTAATAAATAATTTCCTGCTTTTACCTCACTAATTCCTGCATATAATGCCTCTTCTGCTGCCCGAATTAAACGAGCGGTTTTAGAAGAAACTTTATCCACGGCAATGGTGATACAAGAATCCCCATGATAGCCTTGATAATAGGCGCCTGTATCGACTTTTAAAACATCCCCTCGGCGAATTCTTCTTTTAGCATTCGGAATGCCATGAACCACTTCATGATTAATGCTGGCACAAATGGAGCCAGGAAAGCCATAATAACCTTTAAAACTGGGTTCTGCTCCCATTTCTCTGATTCTTTGTTCGGCATAACTATCTAAATCTCCTGTGGTCATTCCGGGTTTAACTATTTCTTGAATTTCTTTAAGAACCGTGGCCACAATTAAAGAAGATTGACGCATAATGGTAATTTCTTCGGGAGATTTAATCTGTATTCCTCGACGACCTTTTCTCGTCTTCGGTAATCCAATTTGTTGCGTTTTTTTGGCTGTTTTTTGGGTGGCTTTGTCCGCAGAAAAAAGATTAGTCAAAAAATTCATCTTTTAAAATGTTATGTTACAAAGATTATTTTATCCTAAAACCACGATCCCTTTAAGAATACCTAGACCCTACAGCAAAGATTGCCCATTGCCCATTGCCTATTCCCTTTAACTGAATTGCATCTATGCAATAATTTAAGGACATTATGGGGTTAAGTCATAATCATTATGAGTGTGAGGAGGGAAAATAGTCAGGATTCATTTCAAAATTGTTCAAGGCTTCTGTTAAAATCTTGATGGCTTCTATCGTTTTGAGCAATGGCAGGAAATCGCGCAAGAATAGCAGTGGACGCTATGGGGGGAGACCATGCCCCTCACGAAATCGTCGCAGGGGCGATCCGAGCGTCAGAAGAGTTGGATGTAGACATTTTATTGGTGGGCGATCGCCCATCAATAGAAGCATCCCTTCAAAATCATCACCCGTCCCCGACTATAGAGATTGTGGACTCAGAAGGGGCGATCGAGATGCACGAAGGCATTAGCGAACTTCGACGCAAACCCAAAGCTTCCATTAATGTGGCTATGGATTTGGTGAAGAAAAATCGGGCCGATGCCGTGGTATCGGCGGGCCACTCTGGGGCTGCCATGGGAGCAGCTACCCTGAGATTAGGTCGTCTCAAAGGCATTGATCGTCCCGCCATTGGCACCGTATTTCCCACCCTATTAGCAGGAAAATCGGTAATTATTTTAGACGTGGGAGCCAATGTGGATTGTCGCCCCAAATATTTAGAACAATTTGCCCTAATGGGAACCATTTACAGTCAATATGTAATGGGAGTTAATGACCCGAAAGTGGGACTGTTGAATATTGGGGAAGAATCGAGCAAAGGTAACGACCTCGCCTTAGCGACCTATCAATTATTAGAAAACAACCCAACCATTCCTTTTATCGGTAATGCCGAAGGCCGAGACGTGCTTTCGGGTAACTTTGATGTAATTGTCTGTGATGGTTTTGTGGGCAATGTTCTGCTGAAGTTTGCTGAGGCAGTAGGAGAAATTGTCTTACAAATTATGCGAGAAGAATTACCCCAAGGGTGGCGTGGGACTTTAGGCACGGCTATCCTTAAACCCAACTTGAAAAAACTCAAACAACGGATCGATCACGCTGAACACGGAGGAGCCTTATTATTAGGGGTGGCCGGTGTTTGTATTATTAGTCATGGTAGCTCTAACGCTCCATCGATTTTTAATGCCATTCGTCTGGCCACTGAAGCGATCGATCATCAAGTATTAGACAGAATTAAAGCCTCTCAAGACAATCCTATCCCCGATAGTGTAGAAACTTCGGTGGAAAAATAATGGGATAATGAGACAACCAGAGATAAATGGGGATCTTTTGATCATCCTCATTACCCAACCAACCTAACCAAAGATCAAAAGAGGTAATGAAGATTGAGGTCACCATCAAGTCTCATCGATTAGTTAGCAACACTTAGGGGGAAAGGTTATTGAAAGCCATCGGGGTAAGCATCATAGGTTGTGGTTCTGCTGCACCCAAGCAGGTGATGACCAATGAGGATTTAAGTCTTTTGGTCGACACCTCTGACGAATGGATTCGCACCAGAACAGGAATCCGAAAGCGACATTTAGTCACAACAGATTCCTCCTTAAGCGATCTCTCCGCTCAAGCCGCTAAAGAAGCGATCGCTATGGCAGCACTAGACCCTGGGGAGATAGATTTGATTATTTTAGCCACCTCGACGGCCGACGATCTCTTTGGGAGTGCAGCTAAAATACAACATATGTTAGAGGCGAATCAGGCAGTGGCCTTTGATTTAACCGCCGCTTGTTCGGGTTTTGTGTTTGGACTAATTACTGCGGCCCAATTTATTCGCACCGGAGTCTATAAAAATGTCTTAGTCATCGGGGCCGATATTCTTTCCCGTTGGGTTGATTGGTCAGATCGTAGCACCTGCGTTCTGTTTGGAGATGGTGCCGGGGCAGTGGTCTGTCAAGGCACCACAGATGACGATAATTTGTTAGGGTTTGCCATGTACAGTGATGGCAAACAACATGATGCCCTAAATCTTGCCTATCACGGCAACGACACAGCCTTAAAAGAGGGCATCACCATCAATCAAGGCACCTATCAGCCCATTACCATGAAAGGACGAGATGTTTATCGTTTTGCCGTAGAAAAAGTGCCAGAAGTGATAGAAAAGGCACTGTTTAATGCTCAGTTAACCACCGATGATATTGACTGGTTAATTTTACATCAAGCCAATCAAAGAATTATTGATGCAGTGGCCAAGCGGTTAAAGATTCCTCCCCAGAAAGTTATCGCCAATTTAGATGAATATGGTAATACCTCGGCCGCGTCCATTCCCCTTGCTCTTGATGAAGCAGTTAGACAGGGAAAAATAAAGCCTGGGGAAATTGTAGCGAGTTCCGGGTTTGGTGCCGGTTTAACTTGGGGAGCAACCATTTTTCGCTGGGGTATCTCACCCCAATCATGAAAACGTTGATAAAACAGTTGATACATAGGTAAGTAAAATGATGAAAACAGCATGGGTATTTCCAGGACAAGGATCACAAGCGGTGGGGATGGGAGAAGATTTGATCAAAACCCCTATGGGTAAAGGTCGTTTTACAGAAGCAGAAACCATTTTAGGTTGGTCGGTGTTAGATAAATGTCTTGGAGATGAACAGGAGTTAGCAAAGACTTTATACACTCAACCCTGTTTATATGTGGTGGAAAGTATTTTAATTGACTTATTAAAAGATCAAGGTCAAAAGGTGGATTTAGTCGCCGGTCATAGTTTAGGAGAATATTCCGCTTTATATGCTGCTGAAGTGTTTGATTTTGCCACAGGGTTAAAGTTAGTGAAACGTCGGGCCGAGTTGATGAGTGAAGCGGCCGGGGGCAAAATGGTGGCGTTGATGAAGTTCGATCGCTCTGGGTTAGAAGAGGCGATCGCAGCGATTCCTGATGTGGTATTAGCCAATGACAACAGCGATCAACAAGTGGTCATTTCTGGAACCCCCGAAGCAGTGGATCAACTCACCTCTCAAGTGAAGAGTAAACGGGCTATCCCTTTAAAAGTATCCGGGGCGTTTCATTCTCCGATGATGGCCCAAGCAGCAGCAAAATTTAACGAGTTATTAGAAGAAGCTACCTTTACAGACGCAAAAATTCCTGTACTTTCCAATGTTGAGCCAACTCCTAGCACCTCAGCAACTATCTTAAAAGAACGTTTAACCCAACAAATGACTGGGTCTGTGCGTTGGCGCGAGATTATGTTAGCCTTGCCTCAACAGGACATTACTCGTGTTTTAGAAGTGGGACCGGGTAAAGTGTTAGCTGGTTTGATTAAACGGGGTTGTTCTGAGGTTGATGTGAGTAATGTGGCAAGTCTTAATGATTTTTAGTCTTCAATTTTGGTACAATTAAGATGCTATTCTTAACGGGATGTAGCGCAGCTTGGTAGCGCACTTCGTTCGGGACGAAGGGGCCGCTGGTTCGAATCCAGTCATCCCGATTTTAATACAAAATATTATTATTTCTTCAAGGCTAATGTTAACCCGTCGGCAATAGGAACTATACTTAAGGCAATTCTAGGATCTTGATGCAATTTTTGATTAAAGTTTCTAATTTTTTCCGTGCGATTATCCTTAATGTCGGGATCAGCCACTTTTCCTCCCCATAATACATTATCAATGGCAATCAATCCCCCTGGTTTCACTAACCATAATGCTTTTTCATAATAATTATTATTATTACTTTTATCGGCATCAATAAAAGCAAAATCAAAGGTATTGTTTTCTCCTTGGGCTATTAAGTGATCTAAGGTTTCTAAAGCCGGTGCAAGCTGTAAATTAATTTTATGACTGACTCCTGCTTTTTGCCAAAATTGTTGGGCTATTTGGGTCATTTTTTCATCAACATCACAGGCAATGACTTGACCATCAGATGGTAATGCTAAGGCAACCACTAAGGCACTATATCCTGTAAAAACACCAATGTCTAAGGTTTTTTTTGCTTTCATTAACTGCACTAATAATGCCATAAATTGACCTTGTTCGGGGGCAATTTGCATTCTAGCCGTTGGATACTTTTGGGTTTCTTCTCGTAACGCTTTTAAGATGTCTACTTCTCTGACAGAAACCTGTTGAAAATATTGATATAAGTTTGAATCTAATCCTAATGTTTTATTGGCCATTGCCTCCCCCTACAATGGTAACAATTTCTAAGCGATCGCCTGTTTTTAAGGTGGTATTCTCCCAATATTGTCGATGTAAAATTTCTCCGTTATATTCTACTGCCACTAGGCGAGGATTGAGTCCCATTGTTTCTAAAAATTGAGGTAAATTATGTCCCGATAAACAGGTTTTTTCTTCCCCATTGACTTGTAATTTTATGGTTTTTGTGCTATTCATTGATTATTGTAGGTTTAATTTTTTCAATAATTCTTGTGTGGTTATTTTGGGATCATCTGCTTCCATAATAGCACGAACTAAAGCCACTTGAGTTGCCCCGGATGCCTTCACTTCAGTGACATTCGTTTCATCAATTCCACCAATGGCAAACCAAGGAATGGGAGAGGTTTCGACGGCATATTTCACATAGTCTAAACCCGCTGCTTTTTTATCCGGTTTGGTTGGGGTAGCATAGACGGGACCCACTCCAATATAATCAGCTTTTTCGGCGATCGCTTTTTCCATTTCTTGGGGGTTTGTGGTGGAACGTCCGATAATTTTATTTGGTCCTAATATCCGTCTGGCTAGGGCAATGGGGATATCTTGTTGTCCTAAATGAACCCCGTCTGCATCTACTGCTAACGCAATATCAACCCGATCATTGACAATAAATAAAGCGTCATATTGATGACATAATTCACATAATTTTTTGGCTATATCTAAGCGAATAATATCATCTATTTTTTTCTCTCTATACTGAACTAATGTTAATCCCCCTTGTAAGGCTGACTCTACAATTGTTAATAAATTTTCTGTTGCAGAGGTGACTAAATATAAGGGAGATTGTTTTAACTTTTGATAACGATTATTTTGTAATAATTCACTTTCTAAGGTATAAACTTGATAACGAATTTTCTTACAAGAACTTCCCATCTTAGGATCATACAATTTCCCATATTCTTCTAATACCCTTAACCCTTCTTGAACCCGACATAAATTAGCTTGTAAAAGTTGATTAATTGTTTCTCTTTTTTCTTCTTGAGGATGGGATAATTCTATTCCTGGATCATTCGGCGTATCCCTAGCCATGCGTAATTCCGATGTATGCCAATGGGCAATTTCTTGACGCATTTGTTTACAAGTATCAGCCCACTCACTATTTTCTAATCCTAACCGACACCATTCTTCAACGACTCTTAAGCCTTCCCTGACGCGATCTAAATTAGCATCTAAAATCCGAAAAATTGCTAAATTTTTATCCATGTTTTCTCAATGGTATTATTATATTATTTACGCGGGATAAAGGTGCGATACTGAGTAACGCACCTTCTCTAAATGAGAAGCCAAAAAGAAGAGATTAAGCTTCAACTAAACGGATGGCAGCCCCTAAACCAGCAGCCATTTCTTCAGGAGTAATTTTACCATCATGATTAACATCAATGGCATCAAAAACAAGATCCGTTCCGGCCCATTCTTCACGGGTAATAAAGCCATCGCCATCTAAATCATAGACGCGGAAAATATCGGCGGCCGCATTATTAACTTTGGTTTCCCCTTCGATGCGAGTTAAGCGATCTTTGAGCATTTCTTCGAGGGTTTCTAAGGCTTTGGTAAAGCCATTAATACCTTCATCTAGCTTGTCGTAAGCCATTTTATCCTCTTGGTGCATCTTATCAAAAGTTGCTTTATCCATAGGGATCTTTTCGATATCCATCTTAGCAGCAACTTCGGGATCTAGCTTACGGGGTAACGTTTCTTCAGTGGAATTTAACTGCTCTAATAACTTAGGAGAAATGGTTAATAAATCGCTACCAGCTAACTCACAAATTTCTCCAATATTACGGAAACTTGCCCCCATAACTTCGGTTTTATAACCGAATTTTTTGTAATAGTTGTAAATACTGGTAACTGATTGAACGCCAGGATCTTCTGTGGCTGTATATTCTTTTCCTGTTTCTTTTTTGTACCAGTCTAAAATACGACCCACGAAAGGAGAAATTAAGGTAACATTAGCTTCTGCACAAGCGATGGCTTGGTGCATTCCAAACAGTAAGGTTAAGTTACAGTGAATTCCTTCTTTTTCTAAGACTTCGGCTGCTTTAATACCTTCCCAAGTGGAGGCAATTTTAATTAAGATGCGATCGCGGGAAACGCCGGCTTTTTCGTATTCAGAAATCAAATAACGGGCTTTTTCGAGGGTTCCTTCGGTATCATAAGATAAACGGGCATCCACTTCCGTTGAAACGCGGCCGGGAATAATTTCGAGAATTTTTAAGCCAAAAGCGACCGCTAAGCGATCAAATGCTAGGGTAACCACATCCGACTCATCGGCCTCTTTTCCTAACTCTTGTCTAGCGGTTTTGAGGGTATCATCCACAATGGACTGGTATTGTGGCATTTGGGCTGCTGCGGTGATTAAAGAGGGGTTGGTTGTGGCATCACGGGGGGTAAAGGTTTCAATGGCTTGAATATCCCCTGTATCAGCAACAACAATGGTAAATTCTCTCAATTGTTCTAATAATGTTGCCATATTTGCTCCTTAGGATAATGGTAAAAATTCCACGATTTAAGCAGATAACTTAAGTTCAATCAACCCTGATCATGCTATCTTTTTAACCATATCAGCTACGGCTTGTCTCCCTTGATAATTTCAGGAATTCCTAATCATTTGAGTTTCTTTTTTGCCCTTAGTTATCAGTAGTTAGGTTAGTCCGAATCTCGTCTAATCTTGACTCAAATTGTAGAGAGTATCCCAAGGTTTTTCAGGCAAAAGGCAAGGGTTCTTCCCCTAACAAAAGGGGGAGTTAGAGGGGGTGGCAATAGGCAAGAGTGAGAGGATTGGCAAGAGAATCTCTTTTTGTCTAAAAACGAGAGATTCTCCTGTGCAAATCCCAGGAGGAAAAAAGCAAAAACTAACACAGTAGAGCCATTTTTTAAGATTCTGTCCTCACCGTTTGACCGGTTTGATCGGTACGATAAACCCAAGTGGTTTGACCATCGGTTACGGTGATTCGCCATCCTTCTACTAAGGCTTGGGTACACATTTCATCGGGTTTGGCTAATCCTAAACAACCATCGGGCCAAGTGTTGGCCTCGGTTTGTGTGACCTGTAAGTTCTCAGACTCAATGGTATTGTTGCTAGTGATATCATTAAAGACGGCATCAATAACGGCTTGAGGGGCTTCGGTGTTCTTATTCATAGTTTCTTGATTTATAGTGGGTTCAGAGGTGGGTTGAGTCCCATTAGAGGTGTCTGAGGATTGACACCCCCAAACACTAATAACGATAACTAAACAACAACAAAGACAAAACTTTCTCATTGACTTCTCCATAAAAGCCTCGGTCTCACCATCATACTTTAGAGGTTATTCTTCGAAGGTTCGTAAGGGTTGTTTCGATGCTATGGGACAGAAGTTGTTTTTTCGGATAATTTAATTTTTTTTGAAATTTTTTAATATTTTTTGATAAACTGTAACATATAGAAACACTTGACTCATAAAAGCGTTAGGAGAGCAAAATCCAATGGCAGGATTTTTTGGACTATTTAGTGGCCGTAAAGCAAAGTTTGTTGACGAACCTGATAACACACCGACTCAACCCAAGAAAAAAGAAGCCTTTTTCTTAGATAATGATTCAGCAAAAACTCTAGGAGATACTGAGTTTATGCGTAAACCCATTACCATTAGACGGACCTTTGCCAAAGGGGGTGAACTGGTTCAAGATATCTCTTCTATGGAAAAGAAAAAAGCAGGCAGTAATGGTACTGCTTCTAATAAAGCTAACCAAACCAGTGCCTCTCAAGGAACAGCCTCTGCTAATACAGAACGTCGTAAAGCTGATAGTAGCATGGATATGTTCCGTAACATGGCTCGTGATATGAAGAAATAAAGCTTATTATTTGGCTAGAACAATTAGCTAAAAATTCGTTGAGGGCTTAATATTCTTAGGCCCTTTTTTATAGCAACCAGTTTGTAAACTGTCCCAAAGTATTCAGATCAATTACCAATTACGATAACATTGTATCTAAACTAAAATTGAACTGACTAAGGATCATGCTCTGTAATCGATGTCAACAACAAAGTTCCTGTTTAGCTTATAAATTAGCTTCGGTGGATCATAAAATCCAAGATGCTTTAAGAAAACTTAAAAGTTGTACTCAACAATTATCGGCTAAATCAAAATAAACCTTAAAGGTTAAAGCAGTCGAGCGATCGCCTTAGCAAGATTGAGCGCTCCCCCTGGTTTGCCTACCCTTTCTAGTCCATTTTGTCTACAGTTTTGTAAATAATCTTTATCTTTTAAAATAGTTTGAATGGTTTGGGCTGCTTCGGTAAAAAGATGGGGATTTTTATGACTTTTTCCAATGGTTTTAACGGATAATCCTAATAATCTCATTTGTGCTTCGGCAAAAGCATAGGTAAATTGTGGGCCTTTTCCGGGTAATTGAATCACCGGTTTACCTAATCCTACGACCTGTTCAACGGCAGTTCCTGCCATGCCGATCGCTAAATCACAATGGTTAATAATGTCAGCAAAAGCTTGATAATAACATTCAATTTTAATGGTATTTTTAACGAATCTTCCTAAAGATTCATATTGCCATCCTAGTTTTTTAGCTAACTTTTTTAAATCCGTTTCTTTAATAGCTTGAACTAAAGCGACTCGAAATTGTACCCTTTCTAAAGTAGCAAGAGATTCACAGACCTTTAACAATAATTCTAAATTATCTAGAGCTTCAGGAACACGACTTCCCGGTAATAAAGCAAGGGTGGGTAGATTATCATCAAGCTGTAAATTTTTGCCCGTTGGCGTTAAAATATCCATGATAGGATAACCTAAAAAAGAAGCATTTTTAAATCCTTGTTGCTGTAAATCTTCTGCTGTAAAAGCATCTCTGGTATAGATAGCTAAACAACGAGGCGATCGCAAACAAAAACGGGTTAACCAAGGAAGTTTTAATCTGCCTTCATAATAACTAGAAGTGGAGACCAAAAAAGCCACAAAAGGACGACCGGAAATATAGGCCATGGTGACAGGAAAAATATCCCCAACCGCGACAATTAAATGATAACGAGAACAATATTTTAAAAGGGTACGAATTTGATATAAGGTTAAACCAATTAAACCGGCAGATACATCTTTTAATAATGTCAGGGGATTCATATAAAAAATGCCCCCGGATGGTAAATTTTTAGGTTGTCCGATCAAAGGTAAATTAAGAGAAAGATAAGCATTGCCTTCTCCCACTAAAGGCATGGCGGTAATGGTAAGATGGGGCGCAATTTTCCGCAATTCTTGGAGAATGAGACGACTGTTAAGGTCTTCTCCATGACCATTACTCATAAATAAGACTTCTTTGTTCATTAAATTAATAATTGTCATTAAATTAATAATTAATAATGAATCATTACTGCTCTATGGTAAACATAGGTAACGGTAAAGGATAATGATTTCTTAAATAATAGGTTAATCAGGGGAAGATTATCCTAAAATAGAAACAGGCTGAAAATTATTGTAGCTTTTAGGAGTCACCACAACCGATGACACAAGCCACTCAAAACCCCACCAAAGGAATTCAACTTACTGAAACAGCCCTTAAGCACGTTTTAATGTTACGGGAACAACAAGGAAAAGACCTGTGTTTGCGTGTTGGGGTTCGTCAGGGAGGATGTTCCGGAATGTCTTATATGATGGACTTTGATGACCCCAGTAATATTGGCGAACAAGATGAAGTCTTTGATTATGATGGCTTTCAAATCATTTGCGATCGCAAAAGCCTTCTCTATCTCTACGGCCTCGTTCTCGATTATAGCAACGCCATGATTGGAGGGGGTTTTGAGTTCACCAACCCCAACGCTAACCAGACTTGTGGCTGTGGTAAGTCTTTTGGTGTTTAATCTAACAATATCGTGTATGTTAAATAATTGGGGCAGAAATCAATTTTTCTGTCTCTTTTTGTCTTCATTCTATTACTGAAAATGACTGAAACTGCTGCAACTGCTTTTGAACAAGGATTAGAACGTTATAAACAAGGGGAGTCTGTGGAGACACTGATCCCCCATTTCAAACAAATCTGCGATCGCGCCCCGAAAAACCCCACCGCTTGGGCCTGTTTAGCTTGGTTATATCTCTTAGCCGATAAACCGGAGTTGGCTCTCAAAGCTGCCAAAAAAAGCGTTAAAATTGATAGTAGACCCCCTCAAGCGCGGATTAACTTAGCTTTAGCTATGTTAGACACCGGCGCGAAAGGCGTACGGGATCACATTGAAGCGGCCCAACAAATGATGTCCCTTGACGAAGAAATTCATCAAGACATCGTGGAAAACATCGAAGATGGATTAAGCCGTAAACCAGACTGGAAAAGTCTCCAGCGTGTTAAAAAATGGTTATTATCTCCTGAATAAGAATGCAATTATCAAAAACCCAGTTAATCGGATTAAAAGCAGATGATTTTCGTCATCCTTTAGATTTAGAAGCCACTCAAACGTTAAAACAACTTCCCGGCCTTGATATGATCGTTAGGAGTTTACTGGGTTCTGTGGCCGAACAGTTTTTCTATCTCAATAACATTGCTTCGTCGGTGTTGGTGAGTGAAAAACAACTCCCCCATCTTCACAAGTTATTAGTTGAAGCAGCCAGAGTTCTCGATTTAGAACCCCCACAACTCTATCTGCAACAAAACCCCGTACCTAACGCCTATACCTTCGCTATGCAAGGAAAACAACCCTTTATGGTGTTGCATACATCTCTAGTGGAAATGTTGACCCCCGAAGAAATACAAGGGGTGATGGCCCACGAGTTAGGACACCTCAAATGTGAACATGGGGTTTATTTAACCTTAGCCAATATTATGGTCTTGGGTGCGAGTTTACTGCCCACCTGGGGAACAGCGATTGCTCAATCGTTACAATCCCAAATGTTGCAATGGGTGCGCTGTGCAGAATTTAGTTGCGATCGGGCTGCTTTATTGGTGGCACAAGATCCTAAAGTGGTCATGTCCATTTTAATGAAATTGGCCGGCGGTTCTCCCACCATTGCCCCCCAGTTGAACCTAGAGGCATTTATCCAACAGGCACGGGATTATCAAGCCATTAGCAACACTGCTTTAGGAGAAATGTTAAAACAGGCGCAAACGGAACAACTCACCCATCCAGTGCCAGTATTGCGGGCTAAGGAGATCGATCATTGGGCTAGTTCCCAAGATTATCACCACTTGTTAGAACAAGGCAAAACAGAGTATAATCAAAAAGCTAAGACCAAGGGCGGATGGCGAAATTGGTAGACGCACCACACTCAAAATGTGGCGGCTTCGGTCATGGGGGTTCGAGTCCCCCTCTGCCCATAGATTGAGTAAGTATCATTTGAGCATAGATAAAATATAAATCAATGAAGCAAAATGTTACTTTAGCACTAGAGTTATACTTCTGATGTTATACACAGACGCACATCGCCGCTCTTAGCTATGTACCAAAGTTTATGCTTATATGGATGCTCCGTAATTGAGCAAGTTGGTCGCAATTCATCTCACCCCTAACCTGTCGGTGTAGCAGGAGTCCTCTTGCTACCTTTAAGATAGATTTAGCCGTTACCCTTAAATGCCCGTGAGTAAAACCAAAGCAGAGGATATTTGTCAGGTAAGATGTTTCAATACCGAGCTAGTTACTCAAATCCGAGAAACTTTACCCTCAGAAGATACTTTAGAGGAAATGACGGTTATATTTAATACTTTAGCCGATCGCTCGCGGATCAAGATCCTTTATGCCCTCAGAAACGGTGATGAGCTTTGTGTTTGCGATATTGCCGCCATGTTAAATGTCAAGATCGCTACGGCTTCCCATCATTTACGGAAAATGCGAGATTTGAAATTACTTAAATATCGAAATGATGGAAAATTAGCTTATTATTCTCTAAAGGATGAGCGTATAACTGATATTCTTACTTATTCTTTACCAAGCTTTATTTAAAGACTATTTACTGTTTTTTAGCTTTTATTAATTTAATTAATTTTACATTCTAATGTTCATTTGAACGTTTAAAAGATATCATAAACATTATTCAAACATTCATTTGAACGTTAAATCAAAAATCATGGCAGAACACTGTTGTCAAAACAAAGCCAAGGAATTACAAAAGCTGCAAGAACGTCAGGGTAAGGTATTGTGGATCATTTTGGTAATTAATGCAGTAATGTTTTTAGTGGAGTTTAGCGGAGGCATTAAAGCGTCTTCGCTCTCTTTAACCGGGGATTCTTTAGATATGCTTGGTGATGCTTTAGTTTATGGCTGTAGCCTTTACGTCCTTCAAAAAGGGAACAAAGCCCAGGCCAGAGCCGCAATACTTAAAGGCGGTATTATGTTTATATCAGCGATCGCTGTATTTACTAGAGCCACCCATCAATTATTTACTCAAACAGTCCCCGCAGTACAAGTAATGAGCAAAATTGGGCTTTTAGCTTTGATAGCTAACTTAATCTGCTTTTTACTGTTAATTCGTCACCGTGATGACAATATCAATATGTCCTCGGTTTGGCTGTGTTCTCGTAACGACATTATTGCCAATACTTCAGTATTGCTGACTGCTGGCTTAGTTTTTTTAACAGGTTCTTTTTGGCCAGATTTTATCTTAGGACTATTACTTACTGTCGTTTTTGCTCAATCTGCGGGCAAAGTTCTTACTCAAGCTAGACAAGCATTAAAATAAAAAACTGGGTGAGTAAACCTCACCCAGTTTCTTAGTTCTCAAGGATAATCAGAGGTTGAATTAAACAGCAGCAGTTTTCTTGGTGTTTGCGCTTAATTCACCACTAGCATACTTAGCAGCATACTCATCAAGGGTCATTTGCTTGATCTTACTGGCATTTCCAGCCGTCCAGAATTGCTGATAACGATCAGAACAAACTTGCTTCATGTACTTAATAGAAGGCTTCATGAAGTGACGGGGGTCAAAGTTAGAAGGATCTTTAGCAGCAGCTTCACGAATGGCTGCAGTAATAGCTAAACGGTTATCAGTATCAATATTAACCTTACGAACCCCACTCTTAATACCTTTTTGAATTTCTTCAACAGGTACACCATAGGTTTCGGGAATTTGACCACCGTATTGGTTGATCATATCTAACCATTCTTGAGGGACGGAAGAAGAACCGTGCATCACAATATGAGTGTTGGGAAGACGGTTATGAATTTCTTCAATACGACTAATGGCTAAGATTTCCCCGGTCGGTTTACGGGTAAATTTATAAGCACCGTGGCTGGTTCCAATGGCAACGGCTAAAGCGTCAACTTGAGTGCGTTCTACGAATTCTACTGCTTCATCGGGGTCGGTGAGCAGTTGTTCTTTACTGAGGGTTCCTTCAAATCCGTGGCCGTCTTCTTTGTCTCCTTTTCCGGTTTCAAGAGACCCTAAACAACCTAATTCACCTTCTACACTAGCACCCACAGAGTGAGCAACTTTAACCACTTCAGCCGTTACATTAACGTTATACTCGAAGCTTGCAGGAGTCTTCGCATCTTCTTCTAAAGAGCCATCCATCATAACACTGGTGAAACCGTTGCGGATAGCACTGTAGCAGGTTGCAGGACTGTTACCATGATCTTGGTGCATGGCAATGGGAATATGAGGATAACTTTCTACTGCACCTAAAATTAAATGACGGAGAAAGTTTTCTCCAGCATATTTACGCGCACCACGAGAGGCTTGCAAAATTACAGGACTATCTGTTTCATCTGCTGCCTGCATAATGGCTATGATCTGTTCCATATTATTTACGTTAAATGCAGGAATAGCATAACCATTTTCTGCTGCGTGGTCTAAGAGCAGCCGCATAGGTACGAGCGCCATAGATGTCCTCCTAGTCTATTTCTTTTATTTTGTGAGCGAGTTGTCAAGAAAATTAATTCTCTTATTCGTTAATCTTAAGATAGATTTCACGATTTGACTAATCCTTTTTTATTTTTTTTCAAAGCATACTTTTATATTTTTGTCAAGATGCTCTCCCTGATTTTTTGGGAAATTAAAGGATGTTTAACTTAGTTTTTCTTTCAACAGAGTCCCTAGGATCATCATCAATAGCATCTAGGTTTTTGTAAATATTGATACAATTTACTGGTTCAATATTTTTTTAGTTGATTGCGAAAACTAATAATTTCTGCTTGCCAATGATTTGCATTAACTGTCATTTTTAAAATCAGTAAACTATTATCCATAAAATAGAGGTAATTAAGCCACTACCTCTATGAATACTATCAACCTAATCATCAATTAAGCAGCGGATACTTTATGTTGTTGATGACGGTGAACTTTTCCAGTTTCTTCGCATATCGGACAAGAAACCATATTTTCCTTTCCTTCTATGCTTAATTTTCCCTGACCTTGACATTGTTGACAAGTGATTTTTTCTTGCCACCAATAGTTTTTCAAAAAGTTGTCATCAGTGATATAATTAAAATCTTCGTACATTCAAAATACCTCAGCTATTATTGTTATTTTGGTAATTATTCTCTAATCCCATTGCTTTATTAAACTACTATACCAATAACATTCCTTTCTGTTCTTGACTAGCCAAATTAATATTTTTTAAAGATGTCTAAAAAATCATAAAAAACCTCAATTTTGTATTAATTAATACAGAAAATAACTAAATAATGCTTTTTTTATTAATAACGCATTTGTAAAGTTACCATCGCTTCTATGGTTTGTTCTCCTCCAATGACAGGAGTGCTATCAGCAACCGCACTAGCGGTTCTGAAGTTTTCTGGTGTCTGTCTAACTAAAGGTTGAGGTTCATTAGCACCATTAATGGAAATACTAATAATTTCTTGAGATTGAAAGTTTAAGGTAGATAAAACCGCTTCTGCTTGTGCTTGTGCGTCTGAAGTGGCTAATTTTAAGGCTTCTTTTTGTGCTTCTGAAATAGCTGTTTCTGTTGCGCTAAAACTCACTCTATCAATACGAGTTGCTCCTGCTTTGACTGCATCATCTAATAAACTACCAACTTCCTCCGTTTTCACCCGAAAACTAACGATATTAGTCCCAAGATAACCCACTAAACGTCGTTGATTGTTATCATATTGATAATTAGGTTGTAGACGAATTCCTGTGGTTTCTAGTCTTTCTACTTGACGTGATCGCAAAAAATCCACTAGGGATGAGGTTCTTTGAGCCACATTTTGTTGAACTTCTGCTGCGGTTTTTCCTTGTATTTCTACTCCTAAACTGACATCAGTTAAACTAGTCGGAATTCTTACTGTTCCTTTTCCTGTCACGGTTAAGGTTCTTAAAACTTGTTCTTGTGCCATTACTGGAGTCATGAAAGGTATATTGATAACTGGATAGGTAACTAACGTCAAGATAACGGGTAATAAAGGAAATACTAATTTTTTCATTTTTTATTATTTTATTTTTTTAGTATAACAAATCTTTTCTGATGAATTATGGATTTGATGGAGTTTACTATTCTTTTAATTTAACCCAGCGATCGCCTAATAGCAAAAAACTTACTTAAAATATTTTGTAATCCTTTATTTTGAGAAAATTTTCGTTTCCTCAGTAACAAAGCAGCTTTACTATTCACTTCGGATAAAGTTGGGTAAACATGAATACCCGATAAAGCAGAAACCTTCAAGTTATTCGACATGGCTAAAACAATTTCATGAATTAATTCCCCTGCGGATTTTCCTACCAAATGCGCCCCTAAAATTTCACCATTCTCTTTAACAATAATCTTAGCAAATCCTTGGGTTGCTCCTTCTGCTTGGGCGCGATCTACTTCAGAAAAGTCTTGTTTCAAAACATAAATATTATTCCCATACTTTTCTTTTGCTTGTGCTTCTGTTAATCCCACTCTTGCTAACTCAGGATCGGTAAATGTTGTCCAAGGAATGACATCATAACTGACCTTATTAATAGGCAAAAATAAAGCATTGGTTATAATTGTAACTGCTTCATGGGAGGCTACATGAGTAAACTGATAACCGCCAATAACATCACCACAAGCATAAATCTTAGAATTGGTTGTTGTTTGGAGTTTATCGTTAATGTTAATGCCTTTTTTGTCGTATTCAACCCCTGCTGCTTCTAAGTTAAGAGATTCTACATTAGGCGATCGCCCAGTACAAACTAAAATTTCATCAACAATAATTTCTTGTTCATTAGCCCATAAATGTTTTTTGTTTCCAATTTTTTCTACTTTATTGGCTCTGGCATTTTTAATAATTTCTATTCCTTCTTCTAAAAACTGTTTTTCTATCACGTCTGCTGCTTCGGGATCTTCTTTAGGAAGTAAATGAGAACCACTATTAATCAAGGTCACTTTAGTTCCTAAACGATGAAAAGATTGACCTAACTCACAGCCAATGGGTCCAGCCCCAATAATAGCCAAAGATTCGGGATTATTGGTTAAAGAAAATACCTCTTCGTTGGTTAAATATCCCGTTTCTTTTAACCCAGAAATGTTAGGAATATTAGGACGAGAACCTGTAGCAATAACAAATGCTCTTGCTTTTAATTTTTGGCCATTAACTTCAAAAACATCAGAATTTATAAATTTTCCTGATCCAAAAATAACTTCAACGCCTAACCCTTCAAACCGTTGAGGAGAATCATGGGGTTCAATGGCTGCAATAACATTTTTAACATGATCCATTGCTTGAGAAAAGTTAATACTATAATTATTAGTATGAACCCCAAACCGTTGACTATTTTTTACTTCATAAGCTACTCTTGAAGCATGAATTAATGACTTACTGGGGACACATCCATACCATAAACAATCCCCTCCTAAACGGTCTTTTTCTACTAAAGCAACTTTAGCATTTAATTGGGCGGCAGCCCCAGCAACCACTAATCCTCCCGAACCGCCACCAATGACTACAATATCATAGTCAACTCCCATGATTTTATCTCCCTATTGTTATATAGAATTTTATGAAACGATATTATTTATTGACTTGTTGCTTTTAATGTTTTTTGCTTTCTTTGATTTAAGTAAGTTTGATGATCTAACCATTTTCCTTGTTTAATAAATCCCCAATTTTTTATTCTCGGGCCGCATAAAAATAGACTCCAAGATCCTTGAGAATGAGGAGAAATTTCAATACGATGAAGAGACTGAGGGGAACGAATGCGAAAATGTCCAGGGCCTCGCCAAAATTTACCCTCTGGGGTAATTTCCCAATAACCACCTTTTAAAATTAGGGTGGCATACCACCAAGGATGATCGTGTAAATCATCAGGATCACTTAAACCAATGTAGTGTAACATGAGATTAAAGGGAAGAGATCGCGCGTTTTCGGTTTCAGTTAACTTATCTTTAAACAGTAAATAATAACGGATTAAATAAGGTTGGACACCATTGCGATCATAAATAATCCGTTTACGGCCGAGTTTTTCTAAAAGTGTTAGTAGCATTTTTTCTAATTGATCAATAACGATGAAACCCAATTAATTATAAACCCTAATTTTTATCAATTTTACAACTTGAGTGTCTTTGATCATAACCGCATTGAAGATTGATGATGTCTTTATTGTTGTCTTCTGCACGACATTGAATCCATCCATCATTATTATTATCTTGTGAGTTACATTCAATAGGAGTTAGACCATTTTTTTCGCTAAACAAGATTAAATTTTCTTTAACAACTTTATCAATAACTGGACTATTTTGCCGTTTAATAAATTGGGGTAAAATAAAAGAGGAGACTATTCCAGAGAAAACAATAATAAGAAGTAGCTGCCAAACAGCTAGACCAGCATTTTCGGTTTTTGAGTCTTTTCTATTCATTTTTAGTAAAAATAAGACTTTTTCGTAACCAGTAGCACCATAATTGTAAAATTTTTATTAAGTTTAACTGACAGTGTGACACTTTGCAGGGTTTCACCCAGTCATAGTCATCAGCAAGAAACTCGTAATACAGTAAAAGAGTAATTAGACCCGCTAGTCTAGTTTAACGAGTGTGATGATGATCATCAGGTGGTGTGAGATGTTCGGAAGATTTATCGAAGCGTGTACAATTACGCTAGGACTGTATATCTGTTTACAATTAAGCAGTGTCTCTATTCCTTCTTCTAGTGTTTTATGGTTTAAACTATCTAGATTGAATGAGTTTTCTCTATCTAATCTGCAAGAAACCGTTGAATCTGATAGATGGTTAAGCTGGAGAAATCAGAAAAACTTTAATCCCAGAGTAAATAGATATTAAACCTTCGTTGGCCATGACGAATAAAAGTTTAGGAATACTCACAGAAGTATAGAGGTTTTTGTCGTCTTTTATCAATAAAATTACGGAGTGAATGGGACAAAATTATGGGAATTCCTGAAAAACACTCAAGAATATTACCCAATTTTTGTTTAAATTAACATCAATATCCCTGTTCTTTCCCCTCACCTCACCTATCATCAAATCCGTATTAACTGTTTTATTTGCTTAAGAGTTTAAGTTATGAAAAATTCCCAACCCATCGAAATTCTTTTAACCCATATTAAATTGCAAGCTATTCTCTATCAAGTCGAAGAAACCATTGCCGTCGATTACACCTTACTAAACTTGTATCGAAACACAGGGGAAATTACCAAGCAGGAGTATTATGAAACCCTTTGGGAAATAACGGCAGAAATTGCCCCAACCGAAGCAGTTTGGGATAAGTACATTAATTTTGCTGAATTTGTTACCACCCTAACCAACGAATACTTTGTCGAATACTGGTTTGAGTTAGAAAACTTTCTCAGTCTCTTTCCTTTAAATGAGTAGACAGATATACTTGAACTCGAAAAACCCCAGATAAATGTCAGATTAACTCTTGCTAGAATGCCTGTTGCCTGTTGCCTTAAAATATAAATCTACCATCGGGGGTGCTTCTTTGATAAACTGTAAGTCTTAGATAGATACCGATTAAAAACATATGGCACAACGCACTCGATTAGGAGATTTACTCAGACCCCTTAATTCTGAATACGGGAAGGTTGTCCCTGGATGGGGAACCACTCCTTTAATGGGAGTTTTCATGGGCTTATTTTTAGTCTTCTTGTTAATCATCCTCCAAATTTACAACTCTTCTCTAATTCTTAATGGATTTACCGTCACTTGGGGAGGTTAATCCCTAAGGTGGTGATCCCGAACCAACGGTGATCAAATTTCAGACAATTCTAGAAAAAATATCACCGTCATCCTAAGTTAAATGTTCCCCGACTTTTCGGGGTTTTTTTATCGGTAATGAGTCCGAATAACCCTTACCCTTCAATTCTTCCTGGTATAGGATAGACTGAAAAAAGAATAGATAGGAGAAACTTATGAATGTTTTTGGCATTGGACTGCCGGAAATGGCTTTGATTTTAGTCATTGCCTTATTGGTATTTGGTCCGAAAAAACTCCCCGAAATTGGTCGAAGTCTAGGTAAGGCTATTCGTGGGTTTCAAGATGCGTCTAAAGAGTTTGAAAATGAATTCAAACGAGAGGCCCAGCAACTTGAAGAATCTGTCACCATGAACGCAGAACTTGAAGAAAACAAAATGGCTAATCCCACCCCAACGGATAAGGATAAGACCCAAATGAACACCTAAACACAATTAAACGTGAAACTATTATGGGGAAATATTGTGAAATCTTTTAAAGGTTGTACAACCATCATCTGTTGAGAAAGGATATAATCGATGACAAAATCCCTGTCAACGGTTGAGTCCCCTTAAGGAGCAACTATTTTGACAAACAAAAGCATAACTCTAATAATTTCAGTGGTTTGATGAGGGAAATATGGAAGGAGGTTCTAGATGAGTCAACAAACACCCTATGAAAAGCTTGGTGTCAGTGAAACAGCCTCTTTTGAGGAGATCCAAGCAGCTAAAAATCGTTTAACACAAGAATATAGTAATGACGTGAAAACCGTCGAAGACATTGAAGCGGCCTATGATTCTATCATTATGGAACGCCTCAAACTGCGTCAAGAAGGGAGAATTAAAGTCCCCGATCGCATTCGTTTTGCTGAACGTCAGCGAGAAACGCCCCCAACCCCTCCGTCCCTTTCTTTAAATAATTCTCCCCCCTGGTTACAACAGTTTATTGATACCCCTTCTACTAACGATATTCTCTGGCCCACGGGAATTTTCCTGGTTTTAGCCCTAATCGCTGGCTTTTCTAGTGCAGATTCTTCTTCTATTTCTGTCCTTTTAGCCTTAGGGGTGTTTGCTAATCTTTATTTTCTCAACCGCAAAGAAAATAAGTTCGGTCGCGCCTTATTGATTACCTTCGCCGGATTAGTCTTAGGAATCGTTTTAGGATGGGGAATTAGCCAATTATTACAAGGGGCAAATCTTCCTGGAGAAATCAGTCAATCTGTCATCGGTATCGCTATCTTTTTTATTTTTTGGCTGAGTAGTAGCTTTTTACGTTAAGTCTGTGAATCAATTTCTAGATAATATCGATCGCCTGTTTTCGAGTCTGGTGACTCTGATTGAACGGGTACTTTTTTTTGAGGTTGCCCATTTTCCTGTGATTATCCTTTGGTTACTCATAGGAGGGGTTTTTTTTACCCTACGCATGGGCTTTATTAATATTATTGGCTTCACACAGGCGGTAAAAATTGCCCTAGGCTTATATGATCCACAGGAGGATATCAAAGGAGAAGTGTCGTCCTTTCAAGCCTTAGCTACCGCTTTATCGGCCAGTATTGGTCTAGGAAACATCGCCGGCGTTGCCATTGCCATCCAAATGGGGGGACCAGGGGCCGTGTTTTGGATGACGGTGGCCGGTTTCTTGGGAATGTCTAACAAGTTTGTCGAATGTACCCTAGGGGTAAAATACCGCATTGTTAACCCAGACGGAACCATTATCGGCGGGCCGATGTATTATCTATCCCAAGGGTTAACAGAATTAGGAAAAGAAAAATTAGGCAAAGCATTGGCTATTTTTTACGGTGTGGCTGGTTTAGGGGCTGCCATTGGTGGGGGTAATATGTTCCAGGCGAATCAATCCTTTGCTGCTTTAGCGGTGGTGGTTCCGGCGGTGAAAGACTTCAATTGGCTTTATGGTTTAACCTTAGCCCTATTGGTAGGATTGGTGATTATTGGGGGCATTAGTCGTATTGGGGTGATTACCAGCAAATTAGTGCCGGTGATGGTCTTTTTTTACCTTTTGGGCTGTTCCTGGGTCTTAGTGGCTAATTTTACGGCTATTCCTGCTGCATTTGGGTTGATGTGCAGAGAGGCTTTTTCGGCTTCTGGCATGGAAGGAGGGCTGATTGGGATTTTGGTTCAAGGGATCAGACGCAGTGCCTTTTCTAATGGGGCCGGGTTGGGATCGGCTGCGATCGCCCATGCCGTGGCTAAAACAAAAGAACCGATACAAGAGGGCATTGTCTCTATTTTAGAGCCATTTATTGACACCATTGTTATTTGTAATGTCACCGCTTTAGTCATAATTACCACGGGAATGTATGGGGAGTCGGTGGGAGATCATATTAGTGGGTCTACTTTAGCAGCGATGGCCTTTGGTCAAGTGATAGATTGGTTTCCGTTTGTGTTAGTGGGAATTATCTGTTTATTTGGGTTTTCTACCATGATTACTTGGTGTTATTATGGGGAACAGTGTTGGGCTTATGTGTTTGGTCAACCCAGTTCTATTGTGTTCAAAGTTATCTTTTTAACTTGTATT
The DNA here is from genome assembly GCF_003013815.1 of Cyanothece sp. BG0011. Taxonomy (GTDB): domain Bacteria; phylum Cyanobacteriota; class Cyanobacteriia; order Cyanobacteriales; family Microcystaceae; genus Crocosphaera. The sequence goes on from NZ_PRLH01000046.1 coordinate 66,304, forward strand.
TTTATTGGTTCTGTGGTGAGTTTAGGGGCGGTGGTTGATTTTAGCGATATGATGTTATTAACTTTAGCTATTCCTAACCTTTTGGGGTGTCTTTTGTTATCAGGAAAAGTGGCTACATGGTTAAAAGAATATTGGCAGAAATCAGCAGGTTTTTAAAATAATTTTAAAAACCTATTTGATAACTATAGAATGGAAATGAAGATTTTTATATTTTATGACGACTTTTGGAGAGAGGCTAACAGAAAAAATGGAACATTTAGTAGAATTTTCAACAAAAGTAAGACAAGGTATGATTGACATACCAGAAGAATACCAACATGAACTTAAAGAAGGAAGTCAAGTTTTTGTTATTATTAAATCTGTTCATGAGAAAAGTAAAACGACAAGATTAATGGATAAATTAGCAGAAAATCCTATTAGCGTAAAAGGGAAAAGAAAACTGACAAGAGAGGAAATTCATGAAAGATAACCATGAGTGAACCGAAAATATTTATTGATTCTAATATTTAGTTATACCGTTTTCTTGAGGATCAAGATACCGATCCTCAAGAAGATGCCAGAAAACGTAAAATAGCAGTGGCATTAACCAATTCTAAAGGTATTGTAGTTAGTACACAAGTAATAAATGAAGTTTGCTCTGTATTCAGAAGATATGCAAGATGGATTAATCATTGAGGAGCAATTGACGATTATTAATCCATTTAAGGTCAATTGATATCATAGTAAAAAATTGCTTTTTAGGTAGAAAATATGGTTATCCCTACAAAAAATATTAAATTTTATAACAAACCTTGACTTATCCCCCCCCTTTGTGGTGTAGTTCGGCCTGACATAATTAATTCCTTGCACACTGAGGAGTGAACAATGAATACAAAATACGCTTTAACAGCGATCGCAACAACAGCTTTATCATTAACTGTTGTTGATGTAGCTCATGCTGCTACTTTCAACTTCTCCTTTAGTGGTGATGATGGTCCAGTTCTCGGTACTGTAATGGGTACTATAGAACTACCTGATGCTGCCTTGACCACTGATGGTAATTATCAGGCAACTTCCGTTATTGTTACTTCTGCACCCACAGAATTAGGCTATTCTTTCCCTTTAGATGTGCTTAACGGAGTGGTTTCGGTTACTGACAATAGCTTTAATGTTATCAATGGTCTGATTGTAGACAGCACTTTTCAAAGTCAAATTACTGGTAATGCTCTATTCGCTCTCAGTGCCGATGTTACCGGTAATAGTTACTTAACTGATATCGGGAATGAATTCACCTTCATAGAGAATACTGGTGTATTAGATAATCTTAGCTCAACTCTCCGTTTTTCTTCTGCAACTGCAACTGTTCCTGAACCGGCTTCTGTACTAGGACTATTAAGTCTGGGTGCATTGGGTTTAGGTTTAAAAGGCAAAAAGAAAGCATAAATTAGTTTAATTTTTTAATAAACCTTTGTAGGGGCTTAATAATATTAAGCCCTTATTAATCATTATTAGCTAAAATTAAAACTAGGGCAATTTCTGAGGTAAAGTAAAGCGATGACAGCAGTAATTTTAAACTTAGATACGGTTAATCTAACGGATGAACAATTTTACCGTCTTTGTCAAGTTAACCAAGATTGGCAACTAGAAAGAACCGCAAAAGGAGAATTAATGGTTATGCCACCGGTTGGGGGAATTAGTGGTAATAGAGAAGCAGATTTTATCATTGACTTAGGACTGTGGAATCGTCAAACTAGACTGGGAAAAGTGTTTAGTTCTTCGACTATTTTTCGCTTACCAAAAGGTGGAGATAGATCACCTGATGCTGCTTGGATAAGTTTAAAGCGTTGGCAATCATTAAGTCGAGAAGAACAAGAAAAATTTCCCCCTATTTGTCCTGATTTTGTTATAGAATTGCGTTCTCGTACGGATTCACTTGAAACCCTTCAAGAGAAGATGCAAGAATATCTTAATAGTGGATTACAGTTAGGTTGGTTAATTAATCCTCAACAACAACAAGCAGAAATTTATCGTCAAAATCAACCTGTAGAAATGAAAACCTTACCAACAGATTTAAGTGGACAAGAAGTATTACCAGGATTTAGTTTATCTTTGTCTTGTTTTGAATAAATACCTGAATTAAGAATAGAGACTAAAAACATCATGAATAAAATCTGACCTGAAAATTTAAAATAGCTTAATGGTGAGTAAAGTTAACCATTGACTTTATTTAAAAATCATCGTATTATGAGCTTAGTAAATATCAATACATCTAGCTAAAGTTAGGGTATATATGGCTATTTATTGAATTTCAGAACTCGTCTAAAAATGGTAATTAAGCGAGATTGAAATTCTTGAAATGTAAATCCTTTTCAGGAACAAATCATGGCCAAAACGAAGAATTCTGTCCCTAGCTTTTTAAGAGATGCTTTTGAGTCCTATGCTCAATATACAGCCGAACAAAAGCAAGATGCTCAACAACGAGCATTAAAATGGTTGCAAACTCATATTGAATCTGACTTACCGGATAAAAGCATTCTGACTCAATTTGCACGAAAATGGCGTACTGGCAGCAATGCACCCTCTGAAGCGGATGACTCTAATCTAAATTGGGCAAATTTACCCAGTTCTTATAAAGGAAATAAGTCAATTAATTCTCATCAAGAAGAAGCACTTAAGTTTTTAGAAGAAACCATTCCTCAAGAACTGCAAGATGACTTTAAAACCAGGTGGGAAGTCAAAACAAAATTAAAAGTTTCTAATGCTTCTGGAACCCCTTTCAAAGTGGATGAAACGGATCTAAAAGTTCTACAAGAAAATGACCCTAATGGTGAGGGTAAAAAATGGTATCAAGTAAATAAAGGGGATGTTTATTATCTTCTTTCTAGTGAAGAAAAAGACGATCATTACCTCATTGTCACAACTGAAGAAATTGGTTCAGAAGATCGCAATACTTGGTATGTTTCCAAGGAAGATGTTAATATCTCTGGTGTTTAATCAGTTATCTTAGTAAGAATTGGGAAACAAGAAATAAATGACCCTGACTTGTAATCAGTCGGGGTTTTATTATTATTTTTCATCGTTTATGGTAGATTGCTTCGGGGTGTTTTTAGCCACAATCAAAGCTTACTGTTTATATCACCCCTCGCAATGACAAATTAAATAAATGCAAAGATTTGTTAAGCTATAAGGAATCAGGGAATATTACAACCACCATAAACTGTATGGTTACTCAAAAGCGCGTTAACGTAACATTAGTATTAGTCAGTTTTTTAATGTTAGGATCAGGAGGATGTAACATCGTCTCTGATAGTGAAGCAAAAGAAGAAGAAACCGCCAATTTTGAAGAAAGAACCCCATCCGTTGATGTAGCGATCGCCCGTACCGACTCCATCCGAGATCCCATTGAATATATCGGAACCACCCAACCGGTGCAAACCGTCGCCTTGCGATCGCAGGTAGAAGGACAATTATTAAGATTAACCGCAGATGTGGGCGATCGCGTGACCCAAGGGCAATTATTAGCCGAATTAGATGATAGTTTATTACAAGCAGAAGTGAGTAGAGCAGAGGCCGAGTTAGCTTCCCTAAACTCAGAAGTGATCAGCGCCCAAGGAGAGGTAAAATCCGCTATTTCTGCCGTAGCATCGGCAAAAGTCGAAGTTGAACAGGCGAAAAACGATGTTGAACGATTAAAAGAACTCTATGAAGAAGGGGCGATCGCCTTACGAGAGGTAGAATTAGCCCGTACCGCTTATCTTACCGCACAGCAAACCCTATCAGCAGCCCAATCTGAGGTTAATGTGCGTCAATCTGCCGTAGAAGCAGCCAAAGGGCGGGTTATTGCCCAACAATCCTTAATTCAACAAGAACAAGAAAGATTATCCTATACTCGTCTTAATTCTCCGATTACGGGATATGTCTTGCAACGGGTGATAGAAACGGGAAATTTAGTGCAACCAGGCAGCGAAATCTTGCGGTTAGGGGACTTTAGTCAAGTTAAGGTGGTGGTTCCCGTTTCCGAGTTAGATTTAGCTAATATTCGCGTCGGTCAGTCGGTGAGAGTGCGTTTAGATGCCTTTCCCCGTGACAGCTTTGTGGGACGAGTTAGTAATATTTCTCCTGCAGCCGATCCCACCAGTCGGCAGGTTCCTATCGAGGTTATTTTAGCTAATCCTGAGCAGAAAATCAGCAGTGGGTTGTTAGCAAGGGTTAGTTTTGGTCAAACCGGTGGTCAACCTGTTGTTATTCCTGAAACGGCGTTGCAGGGTACGACAGGGGACGAGGAACGGTGTTTGTGGTGACAGGAGATAAGGATAATGCAACGGTAAACGAGAGAATGGTGAGGTTAGGGGAAAGAATTGATGGCCAGGTGGAAGTTTTAGGGGGTTTGCGGCCAGGGGAACGGTATGTGTCTAGGAGTAGCGATACTTTAAAGGATAATCAGTCTGTAAACTTGAGTGTTTTGTCTGAGTAAGTTATCAGTGAACAGTGATCAGTGACCAGTGAACAGTGATCAGTTATCAGTGAGTATCTTTAATTATCATTCTGAGGTAAAAAAGGAATCTCAACTAATCCACGCACCTCGGCAAATGGCTGAAACCCTGATTATTGCGTCGACCTGCGTGGGAGCCTTATGTAGAAAGGATTTGAGGGTTATCAATTGTGAAATTTTTCTGGTTGTATTATAGTGATTACAGGGGGTGCGTGGATTTGTGCCTCGAAACCCTCATTATGTCTGGCTCGTCAGACGAACTCTCTCCTTAACCAGGAGAAATTAGTTGAATGGAAACATGGCATTCTGAAGCGTTCCAATTGTCAAGGTGAAACTCTCCTTAACCAGGAGAAATTAGTTGAATACAAACACAAGTTTTAGCCGTAGAAATTCTATGGCTAATCTTTTTTTATGGTTTTTTATGAGAGGGTTTAGAAAATTTTTAAATGTTATATATAATGTGACGTATTATAATTAGAATTTTAATGAGATTCCTGGTTTCTCAGAATGACAATTAAAGATATACAAAACGTCAAACACAAATTTTTATGTAGCTATATCTAATTAACGAGGTAGGTTAAGTAAATTAGGAAAAACTAACTTAATGATTCCAGTGATAAACGCTAAAATAAAGCCAACAGCAACAGAACGATTGATAAATTCTTGAGAGTCTAACCGTTTACTAATCCCTTTAACTTCTGCATCAAGGGTTTTAATATCTCCTTTTACTGATTCTATAGCGACTCTAGTTTCTGTTCTAAAATCACTAACATCTTTCTGCAAAGTATCTATTTTTTGATTAACTTCTTTGATGCTATCTTTAATCTCTCCGAGGACTTCCTCTAAGGAGTAAGTTACTGTAATAGGTTTCTGACTCATCGGCTATACTTTTAACTATCTACTGTTTTTCTGATGCCTTCTTTCATTGTAATACAAAAGAATAAAATATGCGTTTAACCATTCCTGATAATATTATTCAATCAAGTCGTCATAAGCTTAAGGATTACAAAAATTACAATACATGGGATCAGCATATTTGATATTATTGGGATAATCTCTATTTTCTTGATAATTACACTTTTGACATTGATAAATTTCTGATTTAATTAAATCAGTGGGAAAATGACACATCTCACAGGGTAAACCTGGTTTAGTTTCTATAATATCAAATCCAGGAAACTCACAATTAGGACAAGTATTAAGTATTTTTTTTATTAAAGTTTCAGTAGTTTTAGCAATGACTTTCATGCGAGTCGGATTATACATTGCCCTCATATCTGTTTCAATATGGGCTTTATTTTCAGGAGAAGAGTTAAGGGCTATTTCAACAGCATCAATTAACTCTTTTTTGTTAGTAATTCCTTTAAAAATCTTATCGCTTTTTTCGGGTTCAGCCCTTGACATAACCACTAAACCATGCTCAGGAAAACCAATTTTTTCAGCAAAAGATAAGGCTTCTTCTACCGTTTGAATAGAGGCGTGAGAATGATTAGTTTCAAAGGATAATTCTGTGGCGATAATTTCAATGTCGTTGAAGGTATCAAGTAACAAAACTAATTCTCTATTACAGCTAACAAAGGGAATACTCGGATGAGGAAAAAAGCTACCTTCGCTAGTAATAGCAAGGGTTTCTCCTGTGATTTCTAAGGCTTTTTGTGCCTTAAAACGAGCTGCTTCGGTTTGATTTCCTAAACGTTTTATTTCTCTGGTAAATGTACCAAATTGATCGGTATTGAAGTTATCAGGGACAACTATTTTCATTTGTATCTTTTCTTCTAAAAGGGAAGCCATGACTTCTTCTTTTTTGTGCATTGTTGCTAAAATACAAACTCTATTTTTAAACCATGATTTTTCTTTATTCATAAGCATTGAATTGCTTCTAATTTAAAGTAGTATTTATAAAGTAGGGTTGATTAGCATAGTGTAATACACAAAATAATTTATGATGGTGCATTACGGCTTAAATAAAGTATAGCAACTACTTAGAAAATTATAGTTTGCCTAATGCACCCTACTTGACGTTTTAGTTGCTAAAGTTTATCTTTACTGGTGATTTTTTGGTAACTAATTTTATCTATTTTTTCAGGTTCTACAGAAATGGATAAATCAGTTTTTTGGCATTTCTTTTTACTGCTTCCTAGACTAAAGATATCATGAAGCAAGATGTAAAAACAAGGAATAATAAATAGGGTTAATAACGTCGCTAAAGATAACCCAGAAAACACAACAATACCCAACGGTTGTAAAAATTCACCCCCTTCTCCTCCTCCTATTGCTAATGGTAACATACCTAAAACTGTGGTGATGGTTGTCATCAAAATAGGGCGTAATCTTTGGGGGGCAGCTTGAATGATTGCTTTTCGGCGGTCGCAATTTTTTTCGAGTCTAATTTGATTCGCTAATTCTATCATCACAATGGCATTATTAACAACAATACCCACTAATAAAATTGCCCCGACAACTACCGTTGCACCAATAGCAGTTTGAGTCACATATAATCCTAAAATACCCCCACATAAGGCCAATGGAAGGGTTAACATAATCACTAAAGGGTCCACTAAAGAGTTATATTGGACTGCCATAACAACAAAGACTAAAAAGGCAGCTAATGCGCCTAAAATAAGCAAAGCAGATTGTAATTCTTTGCTACTTTGTTCAGCATAACTCGGTAAAACTCTTACCCCTTCTGGCAAGTCTATACTATCTAAAATTGCTTTCATTTCTTCTAATGCGGGTCCTAAGGTGGCCCCTTCGGTTAAATCTCCTTCGATTATGAATACCTGACGCTGATTAATTCGTTGAATTTCGGCAGGAGCTTTTCCTTTCTCTATGGTTGCTACATCTCCTAAGCGAATTTGACGATTTCCTTCGGTAAATAAGGGAATATCCTTTAATTCAGAGGGACTATTAATGACACTGCTATCTAATTGAACTCGAATATCTACGAGACGATTTTCCCTTTGTAAGCGAGTTGCGACAATACCCTGGATAGCAGTTTCAAGGGAATCTTGAATATCAGCAATATTTAAACCAAAAGCAGCTAAACGCTCTATATCTGGTCGTATTTGCACTTCAGGTTGACGAGGATCGCCATCAGGACTAAATTTTGCTAAGGTTGCTTTTTCTCCTAATACTTTTAAAACGCTTTCTCCTGCTGATTCTAAACTATTTTGCTCGTTACCTTGCAAAATTAAATCGATATCGGCACGTCTAACAGGGGAGTTATTTAAACTTATCCCTCGCACCCCATCAGGAAATATTCTTAACCGAATATCAACTAAATTTAATTGATCAAATTTTTCACTAACTTTAGTAATGTAAGCTTCGATATCTGTTCCAGGTTTTAGGGTAATATTCCCCGAACCTCTTAACACATTTTCAGTGGTATTAGAACCAAATAAGAAGCCCCCCGATGTCGTAAAAAGAAACTTAGTTTCTGGTTGTTGCAGTATAATATCTTCTGTTATTTTCATTACCTTGCGATTGGTTTCTAGGGAAGTATTAGGGGGGAAGATAGCAAAGAACTGTGCTTGCCCTGTATTGATTTTCGGTAAAATCTCTTGGGGTATTTGTTGGGCTAAATTTAAACTACTTCCTCCCAAAGCGACAAAAGCAAGAATAACCACTAACCAACGCAGCTTAATTAGTTTTGACAGTAACCAACCATATCCTTTTGTTAATTGTTTAAATCCTTGATTAAACCAGTATAAAGGCCAAAATTTATGTAACCCACTTGACCAACGAATGGCTAATAATCTTGAGGTTAACATAGGGACAACGGTTAACGCGACTAAAATAGAAGCAGCCACAGCAAAACTAATAGTCAAAATTAATTCATTAAATAGTAGTGAAATAAATCCCCCAATCATCAAAAATGGTATTACAGCTACTAAGTTTGTGCTGGTAGAGGCTATTAAAGCAGATTCTACCGTTTGACTACTATTGATTGATTTATTGATTAACTCTTGAGAATTTAACTTACTTTTGCTCTTTTTACCTGGAGTAACGCCCACACCATCGGCAATGGTTTCTAACATAACAATGGAGTTGTCTACCACAATACCTACCCCTAATGCTAATCCTCCTAAACTAAAAACATTGAGAGATAAGCCAAACAGTTTCATTAAAATAACTGCTCCTAAAGTAGCTAAAGGAATAGACACAACAATAATAAAAGTCTGACGCAATGATCCTAAAAATAAGAGAACCGCTAAGGCAGCTAACCCCGTACCAATTAATCCAGAATTAATTACATTTTGGATAGAATTTTCAATAAAAATTGACTCATCTAAGGTCGTCATCAAAGTCATATCATCAGTAATAATATCACTCTCGGTTAAAGTTTTAATCTTTTCTTTTACCCTATCAACCACTTCAATGGTATTAGCATCAGGTTGTTTTTGAACACTCAGTTTAACCGCAGGGGTTCCATTTAAAGAGACAAATATTCTTTGGTCTTCTGTCCCATCAATTACCTCAGCAAAATCTCGTAAATAAACCCGTTGTGATAAACCATTTACATCATTATTATTCACCGCAAAAGATAAATTACGAATTTCTTCGGCTGTTTGAAATCGTCCCACTGCACGGGTTAAGGGTTCACTATTTTCTCCTAATAAACGGCCACCTGCTACGTCTTGATTTCTTTCTTCCAACTCATCTAAAACATCCCCTAAACCTACCCCTAAAGCTTGCAGGCGATCTAAATCAATATTAACTTTAACTTCCTCTTCAACCCCTCCCGAAACATCCACAGAAGCTACCCCAGGAATAACCGTTAATTCTCTGGCTAATTCTTCATCGGCAAACACCCTTAAATCTACATCTTTTTTAATCGATGAAGTTAAGGCAAACTCGTATACTGGTAACTGAGATGGGTCATATTTAAACAGACGAGGGGGTTCTAAATTATCGGGTAAATTATTACTCGCGCGGTTTAACGCTGCTGTGGCATCATTTAAGGATTGATCAATATCCCCACCTACTTTAAAATAAAGGTCTAACCTCACACGATTTTCACGGGTTTGGGAATAAACCATTTCTACTCCTTCCGTTGCTGATAAGGCTTGTTCGAGAGGTCTCGTAATTTCATCAATGGCAACTTCTGGGGCAATACCTGGGGTTTCAATACGCACACCAATGCGAGGATACGTAATAGAAGGAAGTAAGTCAACCTGAATAGTGGTAACAAAAAAGATCCCCACTATCATCACCGCTAAAGTTAACATTAAAGTGCCAATATGTTGACGAATAGCTAAACCGCTAATACCAAGACGTGATGGTTTAAATTTAGAGTTCATAAGGTAAAAAATGTGAGAAAATTAGTCTTTAAAAATGCAGTTGACTAATCCTTTTCAAGGCTGTCAATCTAGATAAAAATATTATGGTATAATTATAACAGCATACTTAAAAATTGTATGGTTAAGAAGAAATCAAAAAAATGCTCACTTAAGAATAATGATAGCAGCGAAAGAGCAATTTCCCAGATTAACCCCTGAAGAATATTTTATTTGGGAAGAAAAACAACTAGAGAAACATGAATATATTAATGGTCAAATTTATGCCATGACTGGTGGTACAGTTAATCATGGTCGCATAGCTATCCGTTTCACGGCTATGTTTGAGGCACAGTTAAACAATACTAATTGTATTATAGGTAATTCTGATATAAAAGTAAAAATGGTTAACGCCCATAATTATAGTTATCCAGATGCTAGTGTTACTTGTGATGAAAGAGATAAAAACACCCCTAACTATATTACTTATCCCTGCTTAATTGTTGAAGTTTTATCAGATAGTACAGAAGCTTATGACAGAGGTCAAAAATTTAGGATGTATCGTCAAAACCCTATTTTACAAGATTATTTATTAGTTAGTTCCACCCGTATTGAAATCGACTTATACCATAAAATGATGCAGGAGAATGGCTTATTATTAATTACCAGCAAGGTGACATTATAGAACTTAAAAGTATAAATTTAAGTTTTCCTATAGAGGAAGTTTACCGTAATCTTTCACTTAACTAAAATAACCCCTATTGCCACCCCCTCTAACCCCTCCTTTTGTGAGGGGGAAAACCCTTGCCTATTCCCCGTTCCCTGATCAACAAAAAACCCCGACATATCGCCGAGGTATTCTAGGAGAACTCAATATCAATGGGAGATACCGAAATCACACGATTTTAGATCGCAAACAAAGCCCCTGTAAATTAAGATTTTGTTTACTGTCCCTGTATTAAGTAATGTAACAAAAATGTTAAATATTGTCAAGAAAGTCTTGACAAAAAGCTTTTTGAGTTAACAGAGGAGCCATTTTGTCGTTATGATATTGATCTGGGTCACCAAAAATGTGTATGATTGCATATTGCTTCATAACTCAACTTAAGGGTCTTGAGATCAATCAAGACTAATTCTATTGTTGTGCCGTTCAACCACAAACTTTTTAAGATATACATACTGATTGAGTCAGCCCTGTTTCCCGTTGCTTATGTCTCCCTAAATGTAACGACTGAGAGATTACATTAAACCATTTTCGTCAAGAAAAGATGAAAATCAATCGTTTTTCTTATTGTTGAGAACCATCAAACATGAAACCAGCACAAGATACAAGATTCGACTATGTAAAAATTGGATTAGCTTCTCCCGAACGGGTTCGCCAATGGGGAGAAAGAACCCTTCCCAATGGGGTAGTGGTCGGAGAAGTGACCAAACCCGAAACCATCAACTACAGGACATTAAAGCCGGAGATGGACGGACTCTTTTGTGAGAGAATTTTTGGTCCGTCGAAAGACTGGGAATGTTGGTGTGGTAAGTATAAACGGGTTCGTCACCGGGGTATTGTTTGCGAACGGTGTGGGGTAGAAGTTACCGAGTCCCGTGTCCGTCGTCATCGCATGGGTTATATTAAATTAGCCGCCCCTGTGACTCATGTGTGGTATCTCAAAGGGATTCCCAGTTACATGAGTATTTTACTGGATATGGCTTTACGGGACGTAGAACAAATCGTTTACTTTAACGCCTATGTGGTCTTAGATCCAGGAAATGCCAGTAATTTAAGTTATAAGCAACTCTTAACCGAAGATCAATGGATTGAAATCGAAGATCAGATTTATGCCGAAGATTCCGACTTATATGGCATAGAAGTGGGGATTGGTGCAGAAGCCATTCAACGGTTACTGCAAGAAATGAACCTAGACGAGATTGCTGAAACGTTACGGGAAGAAATCGCCCAAAGTAAAGGACAAAAGCGGGCCAAACTGATTAAACGCTTACGGGTGATTGATAACTTTATCGCCACCGGGTCATTACCGGAATGGATGGTCTTAGATGTTATCCCCGTCATTCCCCCGGATTTACGTCCCATGGTACAGTTAGACGGCGGTCGTTTTGCCACCTCAGACCTCAATGACCTCTATCGACGGGTGATTAACCGTAATAACCGTTTAGCCCGTTTACAGGAGATTCTCGCGCCGGAAATCATTGTCCGTAACGAAAAACGGATGCTACAAGAGGCGGTAGATGCTCTAATTGATAATGGAAGACGGGGCCGGACGGTGGTTGGGGCTAATAATCGTCCCTTAAAATCCTTATCCGATATTATTGAAGGGAAACAAGGACGTTTTCGTCAAAACCTCTTAGGAAAACGGGTGGACTATTCTGGTCGTTCGGTGATCGTCGTCGGTCCCAAACTGAAGATTTATCAATGTGGTCTCCCCCGTGAAATGGCGATCGAGTTATTCCAACCCTTCGTGATTCATCGTCTCATTCGCTTAGGGTTAGTTAATAATATTAAAGCGGCTAAAAAGCTGATTATTAAAGGAGATCCCAGTGTTTGGAACGTCCTAGAAGAAGTGATTACCGGACACCCTGTCTTGCTGAACCGCGCCCCAACGTTACACCGTTTAGGGATTCAAGCCTTTGAACCGATTTTAGTGGAAGGCCGCGCCATTCAGTTACATCCCTTGGTTTGTCCGGCCTTTAACGCTGACTTTGACGGGGACCAAATGGCGGTTCACGTACCCCTATCTTTAGAGTCCCAAGCAGAAGCGAGACTGTTGATGTTAGCCTGTCATAATATCCTCTCTCCTGCAACTGGTAAGCCCATTGTTGCCCCCTCTCAGGATATGGTCTTAGGCTGTTATTATTTAACCGCAGAAAATCCGCAATCCCAAAAAGGAAGTGGTCGTTATTTTGGTAATATTAACGACGCGGTTAAAGCCTTTGAACATGGACTGGTTGACTTACACGCCTATGTCTGGTTACGTTCAGAAGACCCCAACGAAGAAGTGGTGACAGACCAACCAGATCATGAAGTCCTCAAAACAGAAACCCTAGAAGATGGTAGTGTGATTAAACATTATCGAGAACGTCGCGTTAGGGAAATCGACGGTGAGGTGGTTTCTCAATTTATTCGCACCACACCTGGACGGATTATTTACAATAAAACCATCCAAGATGCCCTAACGGTAGCATAAAGAAAAATCAAGATTATTAATAGGTTTGGTAACATTTTTCACGTTTACCAAACCTTTTGTCTTTTCTAAAACTTAATTTTTGTAAGCATTTATCAAACTATTTTTATTATAGAAGATGGCTTAATGTATTTGTCTAATGCTATAGTTCTTTATTTTCTCCTCTAATAATTGATGTGTATTCGATAGTAAACTTGACGATTTAAGAGTTAAAAAATTCTGGGAAGACAATGAATTAAGACAGCCTAACATTAGGTTTTCCCATTCTTTTTGACTGTTGACATTCCAGGCTTCAAATAATTCGGTTTTATCTAATTTATAAAGTCGGTGAAAGATTTGGTTTCGTATTTCACGAGTTTGAGCGAAATTTTGCCAACAATACTCACGGTTAAGGTGAGGCAGTGATGACTTTAATAACTGTTCCAGTTGTTCTCCAAAAAGCTTAAAAGTACCTTGGTTATTAAAATAAGAGTGCCAAGATTTAGATTCAGAAAAATTGACATCTTTGCAGATAGATTTCTTTAAAATAGGTTGATTATTGTTGCCAATTTCAATATGGGGTTTGTAATATTCAATTGCCCATTCAATCATTAAACCCTCTACTGCACGAAAACTATGGAAAAAAGCTTCTGTTATATGACCTTGTTGGAAACGAATAACCCCTAAGTAAGCAACTTCATAAGCTGTCCACCACCATGTTTTTGTTCTTTGTTGATACTTTGAATCAATTGACTGAGCAAATGACTCAAAATCCGCCATATTCCAGTCAATCGCCATTTGTAGATGGTGCCAAATCATCTCAATGGTTTGATCATCTTCATCAGCATTATCTTTATAAGGACACAAAACTTTTTGAACCGCTGCATAATCCCATCGATTTAATAATGATAACGCTTCGGTTTGTTTAAGTTCCCAGAGATAATTGCGACCTTGAAAGGGTTTAGTATATTGAGAAGGAGAACCTAAAAAGTTTTTTTCAGCATCTTGGATAAAATCATAGAAATAAGTAGATTCTCCAAACCGACTTAAAGCGGTAATTCTAGCAGCCTCGGAAGATTGGTTAACCCCTCCTTTAATACATAAAATAATTTTAGTTTCTTCTTTCGTTTCTTGAGCTATTTCTGACCAAATTTGTTTCCACCAAGCAAACATTACCTCAAAATCGGATGGGTTTTCACCGTTTTTTCCTTGTTCAATAATATCCGTAGGAATTTTATATTTTTTTTCTATCCATAACTTGATAAGATGAGCAGAATATAAAGTATCTTTTTCTCTTTGGGTTACAGATTCAGGTTGATTTGTTCCTACTAAATAAATTTTTTTGAGGTTACGATTTTCGTCTTTCAGGAGTTTACCAATAATAATTGGTTGAATAGCATCTTGATGATCAGACCAAGTTTCGACAAGGTATTCGGTTAATAAACGGAAACTACTTCTTTCTAGACCAAGATGATCTTGTACTAAAGCTTGTTCACTTATACTATCTTTGTTCGGAGAACGATCATTACCTAAATTTAGCCATTCATTTTCAGCAATACAAAAAGCTAGGTCACGGGTTCCAATTGTAGCGATAAGAATTGATTTTTTGCGAGCCATAAGAATAATTGAGTAGATTTATTTACGTTTTTTAAAAAGTGATAAATTACCAAAAACTAACAAAGCTTTTTCTTTTTTAAGTTCTTGAGATAACAATTTTCGATCAGGATGATTAGCCCCAAAAATAGTAATAACTTGATAAGGGGTATCATGAAAAGGAAAAATTGACTTAATCCAAACATAGGAAGGCGTTCCTAATTGTCCCCCTACATTCTGATTGCCACCATCTTTACTTTTTCCTTTAAATCGATTATCACTATATAACAAATTTAATGCCGATCCACGTACATTTTCTTTATCTCCTTGAGTATTCCAATTAGTAACTTTATTTGGTGAAATCTGTTGAGGTGATTTGAGTAACCAAATTTGAGCATGACGATCTAAAACATCTTGTTTTCGTTGTTGATAATGACCTGGAGCGCTAACTTTATCAGAAGTTGAAGAATCAATAGATTGAAACTTTTGATGTAAATCATCAATCAAACTTTTCCACTGTTCTTGATTATATTGTAACGGATAATTATTATCAAAAATTTCCCAATGACAGCCACGCATTCTACCATTTAATAAATGTAGAGGACGACGAGACCCTCTCCCAATACCTCCTAAATGAGATGCTAGAATAAGCAGTTGTTTAGTTAAGTCTAAATATTTTTTTTCACTCGCTTCTATGATAATTTTACCATCATAAAAATAAGGATTTTGTTGGCGAGTAGGATTAGTATTAGTGTAAATATTAATTTTACCTAATTGTCCTAACTTACCAAACAGTTCTTCTTCTTTTTCTAAACAAATATTAGGAGGATATAAACTTAATGCGATCGCACGGAACCAATAGCGTAAAATGCCTCTAATGGCAGTTGGTCGAAATTCTGGGGTTCCTGTATATCCATTAGATTTAGCAGGGGGGTTATATCCATACATTCCTTGAGTCCATAACTCAAAATCGAAAGATTGGGAAAAGTTAGCGGTTGTATGAGTTCCTAAACTCCGTCCGTATCCACTACTAACCCGAGAACCGATACCAGTTTTAAGAGCATTTTCTAGCCATTTTTTTACGGTTTCAACCTGTTCTTTATTTCCTTGGGATGTTGGTCTTAAACCTATCAAAACCTGTGGCTTTTCCATTGTTAATAAAGCATGAGGGTTAGGATTATAAAAAACTTCATTGTCTTTCCACTCCCACTGAGGAGTCGCCACGTCAATTCCTAAACAGGGATTAACTGGAAATGCGTCTAAAAATTCAACTTTAGCCGTGATTGTTTTATTGCCTTCAAGTGTGCCTAATAAATTCTCAATCTCTTGATTACCTTGTTTTTTTGCCCAACTTCTTGCTGCACCTTTGAGGGTAGAAGATGGAATATAAGGAATACCAAAAACAGGATGAAATACAGGTAATAATAATTCTAAAAAACCTCGATTTCCTCCGACACGAACTCGCCAATTAAAATTAACTTTAAAGTTAATTCCCTCTTGACCTGATAAATCAATGGTTCGCTGTTCTAGTTTCTGATAAATAGAAGTACATTGACTTTCTGCTTTGACGGCTGCTTCTAGTACAGACTGATAACTTTGCTGTTGATAAATATTCGGTTCAGTTAATACTAAAGCAGTTAATGGTGTTGATGGTTGTTTATTTTTAGTTGTTCGGGATTGAAGCTGAGATGATTGATTAAGAGGTTTATGTACTTGATTAGAAGCTTTACCAACTTGGAAATCAAACCGATTACAATGGGATAATTGACGGGGAAGCTTAGCTTTTAATTTTCCCCATAATCCTCTTGCGGCTTTACAGTTGTTCTCATCGGAAAAATACAGCGTTAGGGTTTTATTTTCACAGCTAATAAAAACTGATTTTTCAAAACATTTACCTAATTTTGAACCTGTTTTTAACTCAGCTTGAATCAAGTCTTGCCAAATTTCTGACTCAGTTTTTCTGCTCATGATTGTTCGGCTTCTCCTAATATTGTAACTGCCCAAAATGACCATTCTCTTGCAAGTTGAATGGCGAGACGGTTTAAACCTGTATAAGATTTTAAGTCCATTTCGATTAAATCACTGGGATTTGTCGGACTAAAAGAACCTTTACTTAATTGTTGTAAAGTTGTTAAAAATGTCTGAATCGCTTGACCTTTATAGCGAGTTTCTGGTGATTTACTCTCAGCATATTTAACACCATCTCCACTGAGACGATGTAATCCCCAAGTGGAAATATAAGCAGCTAAACCTTGAACTGTAGAACTTGCTTTTCCTTTTTGATCAGGGGGTAATTCTTTAGCTAAATCTTGTAACCCTTGGTATGCTTTTCGACTAAAATCACGGGAATCTAACTTTAACATAATTGTCTATCCTTGTTGAGAAATTTCAATAGTTTTGTTTTCTGTCCAACCTCGACCTAAACCTTCTAAACCGCCAAATTGAAGGCGATCATTGAGAATTTGTTTTAAAGATTCACGTACATTGGCTGTTTTACTTTCATCTTTATTTGCTTTTAATCCCCAAGGAAAAAAGAAAATAGTTTCTGAAGGAATGGCTTCTTCTGAGCGAAAAGATCCACCATCAACAATTTTATTCTCATCTAAGGCAATGCGAACTTCTCTTTGTAAACCCATTTCTACAAAAGTGGCACAGTCATCATTAGATAAAATGAGTAACTTATGCTGTAAATCTAAAATTCCACTGCCATCAGGAATATCTTTAAAACAGTCCCAATAATTACTAGGAATTTCCTCCACATCCTGAGTATTTAAAATCGCTCCTTGTAAGTAAATTTCTTCCTTAGAAATAGCACTAACAGCCATTTTATCGTCTTGATTTAATACAGTTGCACAATACTTTATTAACTCAGTTAATTGTTCATTGTTTAGCCATCGATTCCAACGACTTAACCAAAACGGGCAAGTAATCCAAAGAAATTGATGACTCAAACTTGCCACTGGAAACAATAATAAAGTTGCATCAACAAACCAAACTTCTCCTTCAGTGGGTTGATTTCCATTTTTTATTTTTTCCCCGAATAACATTCCTGCTTCTTTTGGGTTTAATAGTTCTAAGGTAGAACGAATTTTTCCTCGAATAGAAGATGAGGGTAAGTAGGGAAATTCTGTTTGGACTTCACGGGCAATTCCCATTAAATTACCAGCTTGTGAACTTGCCCCTGTATGTAAAGGGGTTAAAAGATAGCTATAGGTTAAGTAAGTTGTCATGATAGTTTTATTCCTAAATAAATTAAATCCACAATAATTGAGAGTAACCTAAATCCAGTAAACGTTTGGCTTTTTGATAAGCTTTAGCATCTGGATCTTGTTTCAAATGTTTAGTTTCGGGGTTATCAGGATCAGCATATAAATAATGAGGTTTGTTAAGATAGTATTGACTGCCAGAAGGGGCTGCAAAAACTTGCGGTGCTGGCATACTTTTTGTTTGTCTAACATCTTCATAAGAATTATTTGTATGTTCTTTATCTTCTCGTATTCGACTACTAATAGGAACAGCTTTGTCAGTTGCCATACTAACTAAAACTCGTCGAGGATCGTCTGGATTTTGATTACTATTAATGATGTGTGCAAGTTTCCATTCCCAAGGATAAGGTTTACACATTGCCTGTCCATTATGGGGTTTTTCAAAGACACCAGGGGTAACTAAATAGGCAATTGCTTTGTGTTCATTTTTAAAGTTTGCATTTGATATTTCTTGTAATTGATTCCATTGTGTATCTAAACTTTCACATCTTTGTAAAATAACTCGATGTCCTTCTCCTCCTAATCTTAATGTTAGTAATTTTTGTGAATTATTAGATAAGTTTTCAAGATTTTCATGGGTTAATTGATCAACGGCGATCGCCAGATGCCATCCAGGTAACATTCTAATAGCATTTTCCACAAAATAACCATCAGCGTCTTTAACTTTTTTACTATCATTTTCAAGAGCATTATGGGAACGAGTTTCTATTGCCCAAGGTTTATCTTCTCCTTTATGTTGAAGTTTCCAATCTTTTTCCTCAATATATCCTGTTTCGAGATAGGTTTTGATCACATTACTAGGGAGATATTGACGGTATTTTTCAGCATCATCTTCTTGATCATCTTGAGTATTTTCTAAACTTTTTTTAATTAAAGGACAAGGTTGGGTTTTATCCCAAAAAATATGTTTTAAGGGTGATTTTTTATGCCATTCAAGGGGAATTAATGGTGTTGATCCAACAAAACCAAGGGGACGGGGAAGATATAAGTCCATTCCATTGGCTGTTTCTCGACAGAAAAATACTCCTTTTATTTTAAGTTTGTCCTTTTTGCCTAAAAGTCCTCTTAATGCCCCTGCAATAGTGTGTCCGTTGGGAGGAAATACACTACCAGCCCAAGCCCTTTCTTGGGGGCTAAAAGGTTTCGCATCTCGTAACATTAAAACGTCAGTGGGTGTTAGGGTGTACCAATACATAATTAACCAAAAATATCAGTAATTGTTAAAGTCATTTCAGAAAAAGCTAAGGGAGAAATAGATTGAACATTTTTCTTTTCTTCTAGATAGCTTTTATCTTGAGGCTGACGATAAACTTCTAAAGTTTTGTTATTCAAATTAATGATCCAAACTTCAGAAATCTTACTCTCGGCATAAAGGGGTAATTTCACATCTTGATCATATTTGATGGTACTGTCAGCCACTTCAATTAAGAGATAAATATCTTCAGGTTCAGGAATTTTACTTTCATAAAAGTCAGAACGAGGTTTTAAAAGAACCATATCAGGCTGTGGTTCAGAATAATTATCTAATCTGATAGAATTTTGTACACTAACAATAACTTTGTTATAAAATTTTTGGCACAATAACTGATTTAATCGATTAACAGTAGCAGCGTGTTTTCGACCAATAGGTGACATGGTAATAATTTCTCCTTTGATTAATTCCACCCTATCTTCTGGGGTTAATATTCCTGTTTCTGCCATTTTGTGATACTCATTAACATTAAATTTTCGAGTCATTAATTGCATAATTGGTTACTCCTGTTTTAAGCTTATTTTACGGTTACGTTTGACAAATGCTGCTAGTTTAAGCCAGTTTTTAACCTCTTTATCTAAGTTATTTTGAGGGGTCGTTATCCATAATCCTTGAATAAAACTGGTTAATATTTTTTGATAGTCTTGTTGTAATTCTTCTCCTATATCTCGACGACTATAAAAGGCTTTTGTCCAGGGTTCAATTGCACTTTGATCAGGGATAGGATGTTGTTCCCAAATGGTAGCAGCTTGTTCAAATAAACTGGGTTCTAAGTCTAATTTTAGCAGTTGTTTCCACTGGTTAAAAATATCAAATTTTGATGTAGATTTTAAGGTGTTTCCATTACCATACAAAACTCGAACTTGTACGGCATCTTTGTAAGTGTCTTTGTTATCTTTTTTGGTGTAATGGTCTTTAGCTTCTTCTTCTGCTTCCCATAAACTTTCTAAAGCGATCGCTAACGGTACAGAGTGATTAGCAATCACAATTCCAAAGCTAATAGTAGCACATTTTCCCATGGTAAATAAAGGTCTTTGGGCTATATTTTTGGGTTTATTTGGTTTATTCCATTGCCAATAGTCACCCTCATTTTTAAACTCATTATAGGGATCTTCTTGACCTTTAAAACATTGACGAATATCCCATAACCAGTTGTCCCATTCCCATAAATTTGTATAAGCTAAAACATCATCACCACCACTATAAATTAATCTTCCTGCGTATCTTTGTTCGGTTAAATAAGGAACTAATTGATTAGAAAAGTCAAGTAAGGCACGACTTAAAGCACTATGGGTTGATGGTCCCATACGTTTTCTAACTTCGAGAAAGTTTTGTAAGGGTTCTTTATATTCTTTAGGAATTTCATCATTACTATCATTAATAATTTTTTCTCTTAATTCATCGGGCAAATATTCACCATAATTTTTTAATTTACTACCTCTTAACCAGTCTCCCATACTATCACCATCACCAGCAACTAAAATATACCAATTGGTAGGATTATTACTAGGATAATATTTATTGATAACTTGTTGTATGGTTGTTCTTTTTGTGCTTAATTCTTCTAATTTTTGCCGATACTCCATATTACTATCATGTGAGATTTCTACATCTTCGAGTAACCAACCTGCATTAAGTAAACGAGGATGATGAATGGTATTACTCAGTCTCAATTCTTTATTATTATTAATCCAAGGAATACCCCAACTTTGGCTAAGGTTATCATTATCTAAAAGCGGTTGAATTTCTTTGTAAATCTTATGACAAGAACGTTTATAATAATCAATTTCTGACTGTTGATTGTTTAATAGTGCATTTTTTAAATAACCGGCGACTCCGGCGGTTAAATCAGGATAATATAAGCTGATTTCTTGTTCTTCATAGTTCAATATCTCAGGTAATAATTTATGTAACACTCGCTTGACAATTTCCGTTGCATTGAGTTTTTCAGTACCATCAAATAAACCGAATTTTTCTGACCAAAACTCGTTAATTTCTTTTTCAGAAATGCGATCTGGTTTCTCTTCATTGACAATAGGATGAACTGCAGAACCCATCCCTGATAAGCTAGAACGTACCGTAAACGCTGTGGGAAGTTCCCAAGTTCTAGCATTTTTAACTGCATTTAAACTGGTTCTTAATTGATCAAAAACATAAGCCCACCATGATCCTACATTTAAGTTAGGTTGCTTACTATATTTTGTTTTTGGCGGTTCATCTTCTGTTTCTATATCGGTTAGTTTAAAGATAGCTTTTAAAAATCGTTCTTCATTGGTTTCAAATAAAGAGTCTTTGGGTTTAGTTAACTGATTTTGTTGATGACACCAAACTTCAAAAGCTTCTTGTTTTTCCTCTGCTGTTTCATTTTTACCCACTCTTAAAGAACAAGTTAAGTCACTCTCAGGATCACCAATAGGAAAGGCTGTATAATAAGTTTGCCATTGACTATTTAACCATTTATCCCAAGTATTTTGGTTAATATTTTGCCACTGTTTACCCCATTTTTTACTATCTTGTAAAAATTCTAAACTTTGATCTCCTAATTTTTGCCATTCTTCTATCAAAGTTGATTTTGCTAACTGCGTGGCTGCATAAATAGGATTATCTTTTAAATCCTGTTGAGATTGATTATTATTAGGTAAAATCATAATAATAACATTGGGAAACCCTGCTGTTAATAATTGGTTAGGATCATGACGTTTTATCCATTCCTTG
Organism: Cyanothece sp. BG0011; assembly: GCF_003013815.1. Lineage (GTDB taxonomy): Bacteria > Cyanobacteriota > Cyanobacteriia > Cyanobacteriales > Microcystaceae > Crocosphaera. The sequence goes on from NZ_PRLH01000046.1 coordinate 88,050, forward strand.
AAATCATAATAGTCTTTTAATAACCAATTATCAATTAAGGGCTGTTGATACAGACAAGGATAGAGTAAAGTATCAGGCCCGTATTGATTAGCGATCGCATAAGAAACCTTAGCAGAAAGATAATGTAAAATCCAAGATCCTGCCCAAAAATCTCGCATTTTACGACGGTGATATTATCTTTATTGCAGTCATAACGAGAAACTAATGTTAAGGCCGATCGCTGATGTCTCTCCACCAACTCAGACGGGGCCAACACTTGCACGTATTCCCCATAACGGTTTAACCAGAAGTAAAACTCATCTAGCGATCGCAGGGGTAAAGCAACAGAATAATCAATATATTGGGGTTGATGGGTTTGAGGATCAATTTTTCCTCGCTTAATTTTTTGTTTGGGGTGACGGCGTTCCCCTTCTTCTATAAACTGACTGATGGGATAAAAAAAGCGAACTTTTGCTTTAACTAAGTTTAGTTTTCCTGCTAACTCTTGTTTTTGTTCTTCTAAGTTACCTAATTTTAATCCCCATCCATTTTCCAAAAGTTGATAAGCTTTAGTGAGGCTTTGTTTTTGTTTATTGATTCCTCTTCCTGATGGCTTAAGAATTTTACAGTAATTCCCTAAACGGTTAACTCGACTGATAACTAAATGTTCATTTTTATAATCTTCATGAAGTAAATACCAAGCCACATTATGATAAATAAGTTGTAAAGGATAAACTTTCATGATTCCCACTCGTTTATGTTCATATAAATCTTTTTTTCTAGAAATTTCGATAATTTGACCTTCGATAATAGCAGTTTCTAAGATATGAATATGATGAAAGAGAGTTTGACGATAAACCCCTTTTTCCATCATTTCATCAGGATCAGTGTAGTTTATCGCATGATTAAGCTGTTGTCGAACAGGATAAAAAAGTTGCTGATCTTCTAATGCTGCAAAACCTCGTAACCGCTTTTTTAGTTGTTTAGTAATTTTCCGAATTCTGGGATCGCCTTGTTTGATAGCTAAAGATTCTAAGGCATCTAACGCAATTTTTAATTCTAAGGGAGACATCACCCCTGTCCCTAAATAGTAACCCCAACGATACATTCTTTTTTCTAAAATATTGTAATCTTTTAGAGTTTCTAAGTCTTTGCGTAATGTGGCGATCGCTGGATAATCTTCAGGTAAATCGATCCCTAATTGATCCGCTAATTTTTGTAAATAAAACTTGACTTCTTCTAAAGCATTGTGGTGAGTTTCTGTTATATCAAACAAATTGCGATCGCGATAACCGACACCTGGATATTTCACCAATGTTGCTATCAATAATAACAAGCGTTCAAAGCTTTCTAAATCGGAATAACGATGAGGTTTAAACTTACTTTTCATACTGTCAAGTAAAAGACTATTTTTTTATAGCATACCCAAAACCCCATCAAAAACGCTTATTTAGGTTATTTCCAGGGTTTCAAAAATTTATACTCAATATTGTCTTTTTATAGCATCCCATTAACCTTTCTTGTTAACTTAGAAAAAATCAATTTAACAGTATTTTGGTTATGTATATCTCAAAAAGGGCTGCGTTTGTACGAAATATTGCAGCATCTGCTATTAATTGTATTGTTACCCTTACTCTTTTATTAATTGCCCCGTTGGGGTTAGCTGCGGTTATCACTAACACTTTCCTGGTCACACTTTCCACTTTTATTGTATGTTCTATCTGTGATTTAATTGTAGTTTGGTTATCCTTTTCACCTCCACCAAAACGGATTATTAATCAATCGGGAAATCTTACCCGTTGGCAACAATCCCAACAAATTGAACGTAAAAATATTGATAACGAATGAAAACTTTATATGTATCTCAACAAGGCTGTTATGTTAAACTCGATCAGGAAACTTTAAAAGTGGAGAAAAAAAGACAATTATTAGCAGAAATACAATTACCTTTAATCGAACAAGTCCTTATTTTTGGTAAATCTCAAATGACTACCCAAGCGATTCGTGCTTGTCTTTGGCGTAATATTTCCATTGTCTATCTTTCACGGATGGGTTATTGTTATGGACGTATTATGTCCCTTGAACGGGGTTATCGTCATCTTACTCGCTATCAACAACAATTAGATTTTTCTCAACGACTCTTAACAGCAAGAGAGTTTGTCAAAGCTAAACTCAAAAATTGTCGCGTCATTTTACAACGACAACAAAGACGCTTACAGTCCGATAATATTCTCTTTGCTATTGATAGTTTAAACTATCTCATTGAACAGGCCAATCTTGCTGAAACTATTGAGCGATTAATGGGGTTTGAAGGAGTGGGTGCAAGCACTTATTTTTCAGCGTTTGGTGACTGTTTAACTCCGTCTGAATTTATTTTTTTAGCTCGTTCCCGTCGTCCCCCTGGAAACCCAGTGAATGCCATGTTGAGTTTTGGTTATCAAGTATTATGGAATCATTTGTTAGCATTAATTGAACTACAAGGACTTGATCCCTATCAAGCGTGTTTACATCAGGGTTCTGAACGTCATGCCGCCTTAGCATCTGACTTAATCGAAGAGTTTCGCGCCCCTATTGTGGATTCTTTGGTGTTATACCTGGTTAATCGTCGGATTATGAACGCTGACAATGATTTTGAATACCATGATGGCGGTTGCTATCTCAATAACACGGGACGAAAAAAGTATCTAAAGCATTTTGTGCAACGGATGGAGGAAACCGTACAAACCACACCTGATGAAAAGCAACCCCGTTGGGATCTTCTCATGCAGCAGGTGAAACGGTATAAAGCGTTTGTCTATTCCCCTGCTTACGGTTATCAACCTTATTTGATTCGATAGTGTTTTATGTGGTGACTTATGATATTGTATGCGATCGCCGTCGTAAAAAAGTGTCTGATCTTCTCGAAGGCTATGGCCAACGGGTTCAATATTCGGTGTTTGAATGTGTCTTAACTAAAGCGCAATATAAACAGTTATGCAGCCGCATGAAGGAACGAGTCAACTTAGATGAGGATAGCATCCGTTTTTATCCTATTTCTGATCATACATTAGGACAAGTTGAACTCTGGGGAGGGAAAGACCTCACAAAACCCCCGTCGTCTACCATTGTCTAATTGTTCTGGTTTCGTGGCCTAATATTTTGTAGGGGTTAACGGCCGTTAACCCCTACCGAGGATCTAATTTTTGTATCATCAGCTTGCGAGGGATAAGGAAAATCTCTGTAACCCTGATGATCTCGTTCTAACCCTCGCACCCTTATCTGATGCGGATTTCAGCGATTTCACGGAGGTCTTTTTTATGTTCTGAGACTACAATAAAGCTATCCCTCGCAAACCGCTTCTAGACTCTAGTCAGGATAGGGGTTACAGCGAGTACCCTCTCTTTTTATAAGAGAACTTAGTTGAATGGAAACTTTCCTGATTTCTTTTTTATTGTTTACGGCATAAGCCCATAACTCTCTCTTTTTATAAGAGAACTTAGTTGAATGGAAACTCCTTTTTGATTAATTCTCATTAAAACGCCTCCTGCTTTTCTTGCTCTCTTTTTATAAGAGAACTTAGTTGAATGGAAACATATCTTGATCGAAATCACAACGCTGATCTACAGTAAAACTCTCTTTTTATAAGAGAACTTAGTTGAATGGAAACTCACGATTAATAAATTCATCAGTGTATTTATCTGGATAATCACTCTCTTTTTATAAGAGAACTTAGTTGAATGGAAACTTCATTTGGTCTCCTTTAGAGGTGACTTTAGCTGCGGTAGCTCTCTCTTTTTATAAGAGAACTTAGTTGAATGGAAACCACTTAGCTTTACAGCTTTGCCGGGAATAATCGTCAAGCAGCTCTCTTTTTATAAGAGAACTTAGTTGAATGGAAACACTTTTCTTCAAACTTTCATTTGATGATTTTAATTCAATTGTTCTCTCTTTTTATAAGAGAACTTAGTTGAATGGAAACATAATCCCTATTGCCACTCCTCCCAACACTTTAAGTAATCCAGTCTCTCTTTTTATAAGAGAACTTAGTTGAATGGAAACTCGGCGTACACCAATACGTTGTTCATAACACCCTTGATCTCTCTTTTTATAAGAGAACTTAGTTGAATGGAAACTCGTCTAGAGTTGCAACTAGCTCACGGATAGAATTAATGTTGGCACTCTCTTTTTATAAGAGAACTTAGTTGAATGGAAACAAGGTAAGGATATTTCCCTGCTTGATAAGCCTTCCAAGACTGTCCTCTCTTTTTATAAGAGAACTTAGTTGAATGGAAACTTGATACCTACAGGTGTTTTTTGTGCCAGCTGCCCATTAGTTGGGTCTCTCTTTTTATAAGAGAACTTAGTTGAATGGAAACAAGGCCATGTTGTGCGTTTTTTTCGTGAAATATATTGCCTACTCTCTTTTTATAAGAGAACTTAGTTGAATGGAAACTGTTGGGAAGGCAAAGCTGTAAAATATTAACAAACGGGGGACTTTAAACCCCTTTTTTTATCTTAAGATTATCGTCTATCGTGTTTCTCGGACTCATGAGGTACATCTAATGTTTAACTCCTGACTCCTGATACCAAATCCGCTTATTTTAGTAGAGTAACGTTTTTTCTCCGGCGCTCCCTGCTCCGGCGCTCCCTGCTCAGTGTAAACCTGACTCGGAGACTCTTACAATTAGAGCAAAGAGAATAAGCAATAATTGAGAACTGCTAACAGAAAAGAAAAAAACTATTAAGAATATAACCCGTTACCAATAACTTTGTTATAACCGATAAAAAGCTACTGAGTTAATATAAAAATGATTGATCCCATCTTAAGAAAAACCTTCGGTGGTCTTTCTTTAGACTATTATTTTCGCCATCTAATTTTTAGTCTATTTCTAACAATTTTATTTATTTTTTCCGTCGAAGAATATTCTATCGAACTGTTTGCTTTTGCTTTTTTCAATACTTTTCTTTACCCTTATTCACGCTTCGCTTACCGAAGTAGTATTAATTATTTAACAGGAAATGAAGGCTTAATCCTTAATCCTTTCCTGCTCTTGGTGATCAAATTCTTTACTATGTTATTATGTTGGAGTTTGGCTCTATTTATTGCGCCAGTGGGGTTAGTTTTCCTGTTTCTTTATCATACTCAACAAGCGAAAAGTTAATAGTTATTCATTGAAAGCGATCGCTCAATAAGTAAGAACACTATTGAGAAATCTTCTCTTTAATCAGTTGGGGATCACCCTGTTGTACAACCTTTCCCCCTTCCAATAAAAACGCCCCGTCACAGTAATTTAACTCCTCTAAACGGTGGGTTACCCATAAAGCCGTAATCCCTCGACTCTTGACTAATTTTTGTACTTGCTCCACTAATTCAATTTGAGTATCAGGATCAAGTAAAGCGGTAGGTTCATCTAATAATAAGACCGAACAATGACGGGCGATCGCGCCGGCGATGGCAATACGCTGTTTTTGACCCCCACTAAGGGCATAAATAGGTCTTCGTTCTAATTCTAATAGATTGACGGCGGTTAGTGCCTCCCTGACACGATAACGCACCTCTAAGGGGGGTAATTTCTCCTCCACTAACCCGAAAGCAATATCGGCCCCGACTGTCGGCATCACTAACTGGCGATCGGGGTTTTGGAAGACAAAGCCCACCGGCGGAGTCATGGTAATCATTCCACTTTGGGGGGTTAAAAGATTCGTCAGCAGTCTCAACAAGGTCGACTTACCACTGCCGTTTGCTCCCAATAGCATCCAAAATTCTCCTTCTGGCACAGCCAATGAGCAAGACTTTAACACTTGGGCTTTTTCGTGCCAACTGAAGCTAACCTGATCAACATTAATGGCAAAATTGGTCATATGACATAAACACAAGGTGGGCAATGTCTCAAATATTTTCTAGATAACCATTGTAGGCTTTTTCATTGCCCACCCTACAGCTATTTAATTATTGAGTAGCCATGTCTCCTAAATTGAAGAGAAAAGGAACACTACTGTTACTATCTCCTCCCATGACTAACACTTTGGGCATTTGTGCGCCACCTTCTTTCCAAGCTTCAATGGCTTCTTTTTGTAGCACCAATTCACCCCCTTGAGCTTTTAAGGTTTCAGCTAACAATCTTTGTGCTTCGGCTTTACCTTTAGCGCGGTTAATGTCGGCTTGTGCCTCTTGTTCAGCTTCCTGGGCGATATAAACAGCCCGTTGTGCTTTTTGTTCTGCGATCTGTTTATCTTCTACTGCTTTGGCAAATTCAGGAGAGAAGTTAAGATCAATGACACTGGTATCTAGGACAATGATGCCGTACTTTTCTAAACGAGAATTTAGGGCATTGTCAAAGTCTTCTTTGAGTTCACTTCTTTGGGTAATGGCCTGTTCTACAGTGCGTTTAGCCGCCGCAATTTTAAATGATTCTTGGGTTTGAGGAGCAACAATTTTAGAAACAATATTTTGTAAGGTTCCTTGGGTGCGTCGAATGGTCACAACTTGCACAGGATCAAGTCGGAAATTAATGGCAAAACTTGCGCTTAAATCTTGCAAATCTTTGGTTGCACTTTGTGCTGGAACCTCAAACTTTTGCACGGTAACATCGTAAACATCCACAGCAGACACTAATGGGGGTTTAAAGTGAATTCCTTCTAATAATGCTCCATCTTGAGCCTTTCCTAAAATACTTAAAACTCCTGCTTGTCCAGGGTTAATGACCACAAATGAATTAAAACTAATAACGACTAATAATGCCGCAATAATCCCACCTATTAAGGGTTGCAAGCTTGGGGTTGATTGGCGAGTCACAAATATTTCTCCTTTATGTTACCTATCTTCGATCTTAGCGGTTATTGAACAGTTTTTGTATATGATTAAATCTAGCGCTAGGTTATAACTATTATGGTATATGTTCGTATCGCAAAAGCTGCTTATCTTTTAGGTATTTCCCGTCAACGGGTACAACAGTTGTTGTATGCAGGGAGAATTAAGGGAGCGTTTAAGGAGGGGCGATTTTGGCAAATTCCGTTGCTGGAGCATGATATGCCCCAAGTCATACCAGCAGAACGAGGTCGTAAAGGAACCTGGCGCAAGCGTCCCCAACGAGCTACTACTTATATTCATGTTAATACGAGTAGAATTAGGGATAATCATCATAAGACAGAAAGAGAACCTGTTATTTGTGTTAGAGAAGGGATAAAAGAAAGATATTGCGACAAAGTTGAGATTTTAGGGGGTTTATGTACAGTTGTGTATAGTCCTGACCATCCGAAACCCTGTGGGGCGACGGTTTGGATAGAAATTGATCCTGAAATTTTGCGAAGGATAGAGTTATCCAATCCTTTAATAACTCAATGTTTGGGTTGACTGCTAAGACTGACAAATTTGCTCAAATTCCCTTTCCGCTTCTTCACTGGGTAAATTTCCTTAAGACAAAGTTTTCTCGTGTTAGGAGTTACCTATTAAATGGGGTCAAGGTGTTAAGAGAAACTAACACCTATGGTTCAAATGATTAACTTTTCACAAAAGGACGAGTCACAGTGGTAGGAAACATTTGTTTAAACATAAATTGACGTTCATTGGCTGATTTTGGTCCAAAGTTCCAGAGACTTTCATAGAAAAAGAAAGAAACACCAGAAAACTTTTGATTACGGGTTTCTTTGACTTGGTCATTAATGCGCTGCATAGGCACCGGACGACCTTTTAAACCGGATAAAACACCAACAGCAAAGGGAATGTGTTCCTTAGCTTGTCTTACTTCAGGTTGATTAATTTCCCGTTGAAAATCCACCATATTTTGTCGATAAACTTGTAAGACTAATTCTTCTATCAGTCCTTTTCTTTCCCAACTTTGCCAGTCTAAAAGAAAACAATTTTTTGAGAAGGTTTGAGGGTTAGGAGAAACAGAAACGATAATATCAGGTTTAACTGCTTTGACGGCGGCAAAAACCTCTCCCATATATTCAGTAATTTTATTATTTCTCCATTCCGTCCATTCCGTCCAAGCTGCATCTTGTGCTAAACAATTATTCCGTCCCATTTTTAAATAACTAGGGGTTTTCGGGGGCATTTTCCCGTTATGTTCTTGTTGATAAAGTTGCACCGTCGCCTCATCATAACCGAAGTCGAAGGGGATACCGAAATGATCATCCACTTGAATGCCATCAATATCGTAATTCGTCACAATTTCTACTAATAAATCAGTTAAAAATTGTTGGACTTCAGGGTTAAAAGGACTTAACCAAACTCTGTCATGAACATTCCCTTCCACCCAAACCGTACTATTATCTTGCCGTTTCGTTAACCAATCTTGATGACGTTTGGCCAATTCAGAATCAGCCGGTGCCATAAAACCAAATTCAAACCAAGGAATGACAGACATTCCTTGATCATGGCCTTGTTTAACAATTTCTTTTAAAATATCTCGACCTTGTAAACCTTCTGTGGGGTCTAATTCTTTACCTACTACAGATTTAGCAACCTGGGAAGGATATAACGTATAACCCCAATTCCAAACCGTAGGATATAAGGTATTAAAGTTTAGTTCAGACAGGGTTTCAATGGCTTCTGTCAGGGTTTTTGGATTGAATAAAACTTCACTATCAATATTCGTTAACCACACCCCTCTAATTTCTGCTGGTTGACTACGAGACTGGGCAGAAAAAGGCATAGTAAAAGGAATTAAAGTTAAAAATATACCAAAAAGAACCAGAAAAATGATCCAAGTTTTACGACCCCAACGACGGCTAAATGTAACCAGTGCATCAGCACTTTTATCAAATAAGTTTTGTTTCATGATTTTAAGCAAAAAGAAAATAAACAAAGATAGAAATAACAAGGCAGAAGGCAGGGGGTGAAATTAGATTGCCTATTGCCACCCCCTCTAACTCCCCCTTTTGTTAGGGGGAGAACCCTTGCCTGTTGCCCATTCCATAAAAATAGAAAAATTTGTAACTCACTAGCAGAAAAATGGCTATTTTATTTACCATTAATATGAACAACCACTTGACGCTGATGACTACGTTGACGATGTTCCCATAAGTAAATACCTTGCCAAGTTCCTAACACTAATCGACCTTGAGAAATGGGAATTTGTTCCGAGGTTTTAGTTAACATTGAACGAATATGAGCAGGCATATCGTCAGGGCCTTCTGTGCTATGAACATAAAGTTTAGAATCTTCAGGCACTAACTTAGAAAAGAAATGACTTAAGTCTGTGAGAACATCAGGATCAGCATTTTCTTGAATAATTAAAGAAGCCGAAGTATGTCGGACAAAAATGGTACATAATCCTGTTTCAATCCCCGATTGATTAACGACATTTTCAACATCACGGGTAATGGGATGAAAGTCTTTTCCTCTGGTTTTGATGGTCAATGACTGTTGATAGTAATTCATAAATTGGCCAAGTTTTCATACAGAATAAACGACAGAGAATGTTATAGAATAAGCCAATTTTTCGACAAAATTGCTCCCTTCTGGTTTAACATAATTGCTATGTTCTCATGTCTCTCAAGATAAACAACCTAACTATTTTAAAAGTTTAATGACCATTATCGCCATTATTCCGGCCCGTGGAGGATCGAAAGGGGTTCCCCGTAAAAATGTTCGTCCCTTAGCAGGAAAACCCTTAATCGCTCATTCTATCGAAGATGCTCAAGAATCAACCTTGATCGATCAAGTGTATGTGTCAACGGATGATCAAGAAATTGCTACGGTTTCCACTCAATATGGGGCAAAAATTATCGATCGCCCGGCTAAGTTGGCCAATGATACAGCCTCCTCTGAGTCAGCTTTAATTCACGCCATAGAAACCTTAGAAAAGCAAAAAATTAAGCCAGATTTAGTGGTATTTTTACAATGTACCTCCCCCATTAGAACCGGTGCGGATATTGATCAAGCGATCGCAAAATTAAAGGCCCAAGAAGCTGACTCTCTCTTATCGGTTTCCCCGTCTCATCGCTTTCTCTGGGAAGAAGTTGACGGGGTGGCTAAGTCCCTTAACTATGATTATCGTCAGCGTCCCCGTCGTCAGGATATGAACCCCCAATATGTAGAAAATGGGTCTATTTATGTCTTTAAACCCTGGGTACTCAAAGAACATCAAAATCGACTCGGAGGGAAAATATCTCTCTATGTCATGGGTGAAATGGCTGCCTTAGAAATTGATTCAGTCAATGATTTTCAAATGATAGAATTTTTAACAGAGAACAGGGAATAGGAAATAGAGTTAAAAATATGGAAATTTTAGTGATTAGTAATGGTCATGGAGAAGATGTTATTGCCCTGTCGATTATTAAAGCATTGAAGCAGTTTCCTAAGGTTGCTAAAATTTCCGCCTTACCCTTAGTCGGGACAGGTTACGCCTACGAAAAAGCCAATATTCCGATCATAGGAACAGTCAAAACCATGCCATCAGGAGGGTTTAACCAAGAGTTTAATCAATTATGGCGTGATGTTAATGGAGGGTTATTAACCCTGACGTATCATCAATATCAAACCATTAAACAATGGGGACAAAAAGGGGGCAACATCTTAGCCGTAGGGGATATTCTTCCTTTGTTGTTTGCTTGGTTGAGTGGGGGAGAGTTTGCCTTTGTGGGAACCGCTAAATCAGACTATTATCTACGAGATGAAACCGGGTGGCTAACCTCTACATCCCCTATTGAACGTTGGCTAGAATCGATGTATTTTCCCTGGGAACGCTGGTTAATGACTCGTTTGGCTTGCCGAGGTGTTTTTGTCAGAGATAGCCTTACCGCTCAAATTTTGCAAAAATGGTCAATTCCTGTCTATGACTTAGGCAACCCCATGATGGATCAGTTTTCGGTTAACCCATCTGTTACCGTTCCGTCTGACACTGAACCGTTAATTATCCTCTTATTACCTGGGTCAAGAATGCCTGAAGCGCAACAAAATTGGCAATTAATCCTAGAAGCGGTTAAAGGTGTCATAGAAGCCTCTTCTAAGCGATCGCTCTTATTTTTAGCAGCCATTACCCCTAGTTTCAATACGGTCCCCTTTCAAGAAGATTTAATTGAGAAAGGTTGGACAAAAGAAGGCGATCGCATTTGTCCTCTATCCATCCGAGATCCTCAATCTATCTTATTCACTCAGGGGAACGCTACGTTAATAATTAGCCAACAAGCTTATCAAACTTGTTTACAATTAGCCCATATTGGTATTGCTATGGCCGGGACGGCCACCGAACAATTTGTCGGTTTAGGTAAACCCGTCATTACTTTCCCTGGAGAGGGTCCCCAGTTCACCCAAAAATTTGCCCAGAATCAAACCCGTCTCTTAGGTTGTTCTGTGACCTTAGTCGACACCCCCCAACAAGTTGGCAATAGCATCACTCTGTTAATCAATGATCCCCAACAACTGCAAAAAATTGCTGAGAATGGCCAAAAACGGTTAGGGACTCCAGGGGCCGCCCAAAGAATTGCCCATTGTTTGGTTAATGAGTGTTTTATCGATCTTGATTGAGTAATTCTGCGATCGCTTTTTGTTTAACTTGATCGTCATGGGGAAAGGTTTGACGCGCATCCGTAATCAACCAATCTAAGGCTGCCGCTTGCACATCAATGGCTGCACCGGTTTTATCCACACAGTACCGTCCAAACACTAACTTATCCACCAAACGCACCCCAGGACCGAGGCGGGAATATTCAAAGATAACGCTATTATCCACCGTTGCACCGCTACAAATCCAACAATTGGGGCCAATCATACTCGGACCGATAATGGTCGCCCCATCTTCAATATGGGTCATGGCACCAATGTAAACGGGGCCTTGAATATTGACCTTATCCCAATTCACGGCCACATTTAAGCCAGTATAAATGCCTGGTTTGACTTCAATGCCTGGAATTTGTACATTTTTAATATCTCTTTGGAGTACCGCTCGGATAGCGTGCCAATAATCAGGAACTTTCCCAATATCCACCCATTCAAAGTCCATATTCACCGCATAGAACGGCGCACCTTTTTCGACTAAGCGAGGAAATAACTCACCCCCGATATCATATTTTTGATTAGGGGGAATATAATTAATAATTTCCGGTTCAAAGATATAAATTCCTGTATTAATATTCGTACTAAGGGCTTCATCGACGGAAGGTTTTTCTTGAAACGCTTTAATTTTCCCCTCCTCATCCGTTACCACCACCCCATAACTCGAAACCACTTCTTGAGGAACCGATTTTGTGATAATCGTGGCGATCGCCCCTTTTTCTCTATGATATTTAACTGCAGCCGTCAAATCTAAATCAATGAGAGCATCTCCACATAAAACGATGAAAGTATCGTCAAAAAAGGGATTAAAATCTTGAATTTTTCGTAACCCCCCGGCTGAACCTAAGGCTTCTCCCACTAAGTCCCCATCGACAATTTTTCCTTCAAACGAATAGCCGATTTGTACACCAAACCGTTGACCATCCCGGAAATAACTTTCAATTTCTTCGGCCAGATGACTAACATTGACCATGATTTCATCAAAGCCATGTTGTCGTAGGAGTTCTAACAAAAACTCCATGACAGGTTTTTGCAAAATAGGAATTAATGGTTTAGGTATGGTATGGGTAATGGGACGAACGCGAGTTCCTTTCCCGGCGGCCAGAATCATGGCTTTCATGAATACGCTTTCCTCAATCTTCGCCATTAAGTGTTTAGGGTGACAATGCTTAGTGTACCATTATCTTTTGCTAAATCCCGATTCTCTTCTTAAATTCAGTTAACAGTTATCAGTGAACAGTGACCAGTTAAAAAAGCAGTCAGTGTTATAAAAATATACCTGACAGCTAGTTATAGCACTTCAATGGTTAGGTCTTGATAAAATTCTGCTTGGGATAATTCCACTTTTGATTGAGAGGAGAGCAACAATAATGCCCAAAATACCCCCACTCTATCTTGTTGATGATGCTCACCAGGGGAAGGCTTCACTTGATGCCATCGCTTCAATAATTCATCTAAATTCAGTTTTCGTTCTGTTTGCTCAGGGTTTGACCATTGTTGTTGAAAAAATACCTCTAATTCTTGAGCTAATTCCGTTAAATTTTCTTGGTGTGCCAATTGAGTTACCATTTTCATGGCTTCTCGTTGAGAATGGGGGCGAGGGGTTGGTTTGCGACGACGGGACGGTGTCGCTGTTTCTATTTCTTGAGCAATTTCCTCAATATGAGTAATTAACTCTTGCAGGGTAACCCGACGTTGACGAGGGGGTGGGGCGGCACTGCGACGACGAAGATGTTTTTCTAAGTCGGAGATACGGAACTGTCTGTGTCCTTCCTCCGTCATCTCTTCTAGTTCGTCGGGGAGTTCTTCGCCATTTGGATCGGTTTCTAGTCGTTCTAAAGAGTCGGCCTTAAATCGGACTAACATCGATGCCCATAAAAACGCTTGGCCTGATTTGGGTAAGGTGGCCTGTTCATAAATATTATCGGAACATTCGCTGATACCCAATTCACTTAAAAAACGATCAATCACCTCAATTACTTGAACGTCCCAGGGATCAATTTCTCCCTGTTGGGCTAAAGTGATCAAGGTTTCAATCACCTCAGTAGCCGAGGAACTGGCCGTCGAAGTTAGACTAGGGCTGTTACTGTTAGGAGTCATCGTCACTAAAATTGATCGGCTTGATAGGTGTAAAATTGCTGAAAGACCCCAATCGTCCCAAACTCATAGTTAGGGACGGGAGAGGGCAAAAGAAATTCCGTTTCGTAAATACTAAATAATAAATAATTCTGACGAACGGTTTTATTCGCGATCACTTGTTTAATGTGAGGCTTTCCGGTATCGACTAAGGTTTTGCAATGACTCGCTAGAAAACTGGCCAACCCTCCCGATGCTTTTGAACAAACTTCTTGTTTTAAATAACTGGTTAAGGTATCCGTTGCATAACTTTCATAATCTCGTTGTCCAGGGTTGGTCAATACCATACTGGTTCCTAAGCCAATCGCACTGACTCCCCCAATGATTTTGACTAAGTGTGAGATATTCATGTCATTGTTCCACCACAATCATTTCTTTGAAATTACTTTAAATCATTTTTTCCGTTTAATTATAACTTTGTTCTTTAGTCTCTGCTGTCTCAGTCAAATTTCCCCCTAAAATGACAGACATGAAAGTTAAAATTTTAGACGAGCGAGAAACTTCGATTGCTCGTATTTTGTTAAAGGAGAATGAGTTATTAATGGCTCAAGCCGGAACTTTATTGGCCATGCGGGGTAATTTAACCATGAATACTATGTTTCGCCGAAGGGGATCAAAAAGTAACTGGCAAAATTCGGGAATAATGGCCACAGAATCCCTTTTTTTAACAGAATTTCGCGGAGTCGACCCTAAAAATGAGGTTTGGTTGGCTCCTTCGATGATGGGTAATATTATGGTTCATCAAATGACTAACTATAAATTAATCGTTGTTTCTTCTGCTTATTTGGCCTGCGATGGAGCGATGAATTTATTTTTTGGGGTTCCAGATATCAAATTGCCACAGAATAATCAGAGTTTAACCTTATTAAGTATTACGGGGAATGGTCAAGTATTGCTCAATGGCTTAGGAGCCATTTATACCATTAATGTTGAGGGAGATTATTGGGTTAATCTGGACAATTTAGTAGCGTTTGAAAATAGTTTAAAATATGAAGTCACTCAACAAAAGGTCAAAGGATTGAAAAGGTGGTGGAAAAAATCAAAAGTGTTGATGAAATTTACAGGAGAAGGTAAATTATATTGTCAAACTCATCAGGCTAAAGATTGGGGTCATTTAATCGCTACAGAACTTAAATCTAAGTAAACCAGCCTATGAATAGTTATCAACCCCTTGACTACATAATTGAAAATAATCCAGATTCTGGGTATTTAGTCATTAATTTAAAACCGTCTCAAAAAGTTTTTGTTAAAGAATCTAGTCTATCAATTAAAGATTATTCTATCGAAATCGGTCAATCAATTACGACCCAAGGTTCACAATTAGATGTTAATGTTTCTCTGAGTGCTAATTTAAGTATTAATGAAGTCATCGCCCCTAAATTACCGGGTAGTATTTATCTCATTCCTGATGTTCTTGGCAGTGTCAAACATTACGCTTTAAAAGGAAAAGTGGGAATTATTACTAAAATTTTTTCATTTTTAGCTTGTAGTGAAAATATCCAATTAAGACTCATGTCATCTCCGATTATTAAACAAGTCAGTGAACAGGATTCTTTCTTTTTATACCTAGCAGGAATAGGAGATTTGTGGTTAAATTATTACGGAAACATTCAAGAAATTTCCGTAGCAGGAAACTACCTGATCAATCTGAGTTATTTAGTGGCTTTTGAAGATACACTCAACTATGAAATTAAAGAGCTTAAAGGATTATCGTTATCAGGATTACATATAGGAAGCATCGGAGAACATAATCTTTTTTGTCATTTTCAAGGAAAGGGGAAAATTTGGATACAATCTCGTCATCGTTATGCTTTACTCAATTTTTTCGCCCCTTTTATTCATTAAAATATCCTGTGATTGAGGAGAATCTATTATGTTAGACATTGCTAAACTAGCGGGAAAAATCCCAGGCATTAGTGAACATTTTCAACAGGAAATCAGTGCCAGTTCCCAACGACTCGAACAAGCAAAAACTATCGTACAAGAAGCCCAAAGGCAACAAGACGAATTAATAGAACGTTACCACACCTGGCGCGATCGCCTCATTTTCTCGGCCGCCATTCCCATCGAACCCTTAGACACTCGGATCGCCATTCGTCCGCCTTCTGATCGTCATAGCGTCTTCGCCACCGATGGGTCACAAATTGCTCCATCTCACCACGAAATTGCCTATTGTTATTTAATCAATGTGGGACGAGTCATGCTTCATTACGGACAAAATTTACACCCATTACTCGATAGTCTCCCAGAGGTGTATTACCGTCCCGAAGACCTTTATGTATCGAGGCAATGGGGTATTCGTACCGATGAATGGTTAGGGTATCGGCGAACCGTTTTAGAAGCCCAGTGTTTAGCAGAAATGGCCTGTGGTTGGGTGAAGCCTCCAGGGGCCCACCATGAACCTAATTTAGCCATGGTAGACGGTTCTTTAGTCTATTGGTTTTTAGATGGATTGGCCTATGAGGCTCGTGATTTAATCTTACTGCCCATTCAAGAAGCGTGGGAACAATTACGGGAAGCCCGTATTCCTTTGATGGGCTATCTGAGTGCGTCTCGCAGTGTGGAAGCCATTAACTTTTTACGTCTCCATAATTGCACTTTTGACACCCCTAACTGTACCCTCAACTGTGTGGATTTAGACCAAGAAAGAACCCCTTGTCAAGGGATTGAACCCCTACGAGATACAACCCTCTGGGGAGAAAGTTTGCAACCCGGACAACGGGGCCCTCTCTGGCAAAGTTCAGCCCGTATTCTTGACCTTTACGACGAAGCCCAACGCATCTATTTCTGTTACGTTAATGTGGGGACAGAAATTGCTAGGGTAGAAGTGCCGGCTTGGGTGGTTGAGGATCAAACCTTATTGAATCAGGCTTTGGGTATTATGTTAGCCCAGGTCAATAAAGGGTTTGGTTATCCAGTGGCCTTGGCCGAGTCCCATAACCAAGCGGTGATCCGAGGAGGCGATCGCGTCCGTTTTTTCGCTTTACTCGAACAACAAATGATTCGCGCCGGTTTACAAAATGTGGGGACTTCCTATAAAGAAGCTAGAAAACGGGGCAGTATTGCTTAAACTGATATCTTGCACGCCTTACAGAAAAACTGAACAACCAAAAAAAGAAAATCAATTCTTAGGTAGTTAGAGTCAAAATAAACCCCTACACCCTACACCCTACACCCCACACCCTTTCACTACTAGCCAATTGTGAACAAGATGCAAGATGTCAGTTAAACATCATAACGAAAATCCTTAATATTAATGGCTTCTATCCTTCCGGCCTGGTCTTGAAGTTCAAATTCAACCACTTGCCCTTCTACTACGGTTTTGTTAGGGGTTTGGATAGCCGTACAATGAAAAAAAATGTCTTCTGTGCCATCGGCGGGGGTAATAAACCCAAAACCTTTATTTTGACTCAAATGGGTGATAATTCCTTGAATTTTTGTGATCATGTTAATTTTGTTGATAAGTTAGGACAATTTTGTTCTTGAGAAACCTAATTTTCGGAAAAGATAGGCTTTCTGGCAGAACAGAGTGGCAACTTGGTAAGCTATTGAGAACCTAAATTGCCAGTTAAGAATCAAGGGAAGCAGGTTGACACTGAGACTTCGGCATGAGATGAGACGACCCCTTAGTCGAAGTGGAGCAAGGATCGCGGGCAAAAGTCCGTGCATTTGGACTAAAACTGATATATTAAGTGTTTTCAACACACACAGTTTTAGTCAGTAATCATCAACAAACATTATAGCTGTTAAAGACAATTTAACCTATCTATCAAAAGGAATAGTTGCATACTAAAAAAAGTCTCCCTGCATCGATTTACAGGGAGTTTCAAGCACTGACTAATTTTAACCAAGTCTTAATTAAAACTTCAAAAAGTGATTAGGAATTCAAGACCCAATTCACCAAAGTTCTCACAGGAAAACCAGTGGCACCTGCATTATTCACCCCATTTTCTTTGTCAGCCCAAACGGGTCCAGCAATATCTAAATGGGCCCAGGGCGTTTCTTTAATAAACTGTTTCAAGAATAGGGCTGCAGTAATGGAACCGCCCGCGCGAGGTCCCGTATTTTTCATGTCTGCAATGGGAGACTTTAACCCTTCAAAATACTTCTCTTCCATGGGCATCACCCAAAACTTCTCCCCGGCTGTTTCAGAAGCGGTTTTAATTTCTTCTGCCAGGGTGTCGTCGGTACTCCATAACCCAGAAATATTATCCCCTAACGCCACAATACAAGCGCCGGTTAAGGTGGCTAAATCAACGATCGCATCAACGTTTAATTCTTCGGCAAAGACTAAGGCATCGGCTAAGGTTAACCGTCCCTCAGCATCGGTATTATTCACTTCAATGGTTTTACCATTGGAAGCGGTTAAAATGTCTCCGGGGTGCATTGCCTTACCACTGATCATATTTTCTGTAGCCGCACAAACAAAATGAACTTCCACATCGGGCTTTAATTGAGCAATGGCTTTGGCTGCCCCTAACGTCGCTGCACCGCCGCCCATATCCATTTTCATGGTTTCGATGCCACTGCCGGAGACTTTTAAGTTTAAACCGCCCGAATCAAAGGTTAAACTTTTGCCCACAATAGCGAGTTTCCGTTTAGGGGTTCCTGTGGGTTTATAGGTTAAATGGATAAATTTTGGCGGTAAATCTGAGGCTTTAGCCACCCCTAAAAAAGCCCCCATTTTCCGTTTTTCACATTCGTCTTTTTCTAAAATTTCGATGTCTAAACCGTACGCTTGGGCTAAGTCTTGGGCGGTTTGGGCAAAGGTCACAGGGTCCACCGTGTTGGCCGGGGCTGCGACTAATTCCCGTGCTAAAATTACCCCAGAACAAAGGGTTTGAGCCTGATGAACTGCTTCGTTTTGCTCCCCAACCCCTAAAATGTCAACGGTTTCAAGTTTCAAGGGGTTGTCTTCGGGTTCGGACTTAAAACGGTTATCTTGATGTAAAGAAAGAATGATCCCTTCTGCGATCGCTGCGGTGGTGGAACTGGCATCATTATCCACCACAGGCAAATTAATGCCTAAGGTTTTTACTTTTTCTGTTTTCCCTAAACGGGCAACGGTGGCAGCGGTTAAACGTAGGGTATCGAGGGTTAATTCATCTTTTTTTCCTAAACCCACCAGCATCAGTTTACGAATGGGACTCTTTCCTGAAATACGAGTCACCACACTACTGCCTGATTTTCCTTCAAATTCCGCTTCTTCGATGAACTCTGCGATGGTTCCTCCGAGTTTTTCATCTAACTGACTTAAGTCTCCTGCTAAAGCTGTTTCATTTTCAAACAAGCCTAAGGCGATCGCATCCCCACTCCAATCTAATAGGGGGGTATCGGTTCCACGAATATCCATATCCATTGTTCCCAAGTATCTGATAAAAAATAAACCTTCAATAATTTTATCGGACTCAGGGGAGAGCCACCAAGAGGTCACTCAATTTTCAAGCCTCGATTAAAGTTCTTATGTATTGTTAACGAATTTCTGTAATAATTTAAGGTGGACTTTGTAGACTGCTTAATTCTCTCGATGGAGAGAAAAGAAAATTTTAGTAATCTGCTTGTCTAAAACATGGTTGCCATCATATTCTTTTAACGTACAACCTGTAATGATCGCTGAGATTGAATTCTCAACCGATTAACTGACCTACTAGATCCATCCATCCATCAATCGTTATGACACAAGTCTCTGGTTCCTCCGATGTCCCCGATATGGGGCGTCGCCAATTTATGAACTTACTCACCTTTGGAACCATCACCGGCGTTGCTGCTGGTGCTTTGTATCCTGTGGTGAAATATTTTATTCCCCCTTCGAGTGGTGGTGCCGGCGGTGGAATTACTGCTAAAGATGCCCTCGGTAATGACATTACGGCCAGTAGCTTTCTGGCAGAGCATAATGCAGGCGATCGCGTTTTGGCTCAAGGGTTAAAAGGTGATCCCACCTACCTAGTGGTAGAAGGAGAAAATGCCATCGCTAACTACGGTATTAACGCCGTTTGTACTCACTTGGGCTGTGTGGTTCCTTGGAATGCCAGCGAAGACAAGTTTATCTGCCCCTGTCATGGTTCTCAATACAATGCTCAGGGTAAAGTGGTAAGAGGCCCGGCTCCTCTGTCTTTAGCGTTAGCCCATGTGAATGTGAGCGAGGGAGATAAAGTGGTATTCAGTGAATGGACTGAAACTGACTTCCGCACCGAACAAGATCCCTGGTGGGCTTAGAACAGAATTAAGAATGTAGAATGCAGAATGTTTAATTAATTCTCAATTCTCAATTCTAAATTTCTGATAACTGATTAACCCCCCCTTACTGTTTAAGAATTACATAAATTTGACTGAGCAATGAGAATATCCGATTTTTCGGCAATTTGGTCTAAGGGTAAGCACATTTTACTGCGATCGCTCTTGATCGCTTTAGTAACGGTTACCGTCTTCATCGGTAATGTCCAAAGTGCTAACGCTTATCCTTTCTGGGCCCAAGAAACTGCCCCAGAAACCCCTAGAGAAGCAACAGGGCGCATCGTTTGCGCTAACTGTCACTTGGCAGAAAAAGCTGCTGAGGTAGAAATTCCTCAATCTGTTTTACCTGACACCGTGTTTAAGGCTGTGGTGAAAATTCCTTATGATCTCGACTCCCAACAAGTTCTAGGAGACGGTTCAAAAGGTGGCCTCAATGTTGGGGCTGTTTTAATGTTACCTGAAGGGTTCAAAATTGCTCCCGATGAGCGCATCCCTGAAGACATCAAAGAAGAGATGGGTAGTGTCTACTTCCAATCCTACAGCGAAGGCCAAGAGAATGTGGTTCTCGTGGGTCCTTTACCGGGAGAACAATATCAAGAAATTATTTTCCCTGTGTTATCTCCTGACCCCTCTAAGGATAAAAATGTTAACTTCGGTAAGTACCAAGTTCACTTAGGGGCTAACCGGGGCCGGGGTCAAATTTATCCCACAGGACAACCGAGTAATAATAACGTCTTCAAAGCTTCTAACGCTGGAACTATCAGCAAAATTAGTGATCAAGAAGGTGGTGGTTATGTGGTTACCATTGCCACTGCTGAAGGGGATATAGACGAAACCATTCCCGCCGGTCCTCAATTGATGGTGTCTGAAGGCATGGAAGTTGAAGCCGGACAAGCGTTAACCAATAATCCCAATGTGGGTGGTTTTGGACAAAAAGATACAGAAGTTGTCTTACAAAGTCCTGGCCGCATCAAAGGGTTAGTGGTCTTCTTAGCTGGTATCATGTTAGCCCAAATTCTCTTAGTGATTAAGAAGAAACAAGTCGAACGGGTCCAAGCTGCTGAAATGAACTTTTAATTAAGTTTAATCTCAGTTTCACTTTGTTTTAACAGACGGGTTCACCCCTGTCTGTTCTTTTTATGCTTTAATGGTGATAATGATTATTGTTCTTGTTTTAGCCTTAATCTATGAAATCTTCTCAGAAGTGGTTATCAATCGTCCTTTTGACTGTGATCCTAGGGG
>NZ_PRLH01000008.1 GCF_003013815.1 Cyanothece sp. BG0011
AGGTCAATGGTTAAATCGACAGCATGGCCTAAATGGGGATAGATTTCAGCGTAAGCTTGTCCTGCGCTACTGTTGCCCCCTAAATAGACAATGTCTACTAAAGGATGTTCTTGTAGTAGTCTAACTAATTGGACTCCGCCATATCCCGAAGCTCCAATAATTCCCACTGATATTTTTTTCTGACTCACCCATATCGATTAATTCCTAATACGATTTCTCTTTAATATTGCCATTGACCGCATTGTAATCTTAAAACAGAGTCTTGAATCAAAAGCTTTTGTAAAGTTGAAGTTTTCACGCTTAACTGATTTGTACTATCTGCTCCCTGCTTCCTGCTCCCCCTGCTCCCCCTGCTCCCCACACTCATACTTACCATCCCCAACTGCCGGGTTCCCCTTTAAACGGTCCAACAACATCAGAGGTGATCCAACCTCCATAAAAGTTTCCGGGTTGGGGGGTGACGGTTTCCCCATCCACTAAACATTCATCCATCGGATCAGCATAAAATGCCACATAATCTTTAATATCGGCAAAGTCTGGGGTGGGGTTGGGGTAATACCAAGCCACATTAACCACTTGTTTATCCTTGACGGTAAGGGTGTAATAGTTTCCTGGGCCTTTCCATTCACAAAAAGAACCTTTTTCGGTGGGTTGTAAGTATTCCATTTTGATGTCTTCGGGGGGAATATAATAAGTCGGGGGATGGGAGGTTTCTAAGACACGATAGGCTTTTTTGGTATCAGCAATAGTAACACCATTAAAAATGATTTGAATATGTTTATCACAGGGTTCTAAACGAGGGGGACGAGGATAATCCCATACTGACTCTTGGCCTTCTTTGGGTTGAATGGGTTGGGGTCGAAACATGGTTAATAGTTAATAGTTAAGAAGATGGGCATTGCCCACCTTACAAAATTAACTCTTATCTTAACAAGAAAATTACCACATATAAAGCGGAGACAACTAACTGCATTGCCATCACCGGGAAACCATATTTAAGAAAGGTTTTAAAGGAAATGGGTTGACCATGTTGTTCAGAAACGCCGGCGGCCACAATATTAGAAGATGCCCCTACTAAAGTACCATTTCCTCCTAAGGTTGCCCCAAACATCATGGCATAAAATAAGGGTAAAACTTCGGGAGGTAAATGACCGGAAAAATCGGGATTTAAAATGTCAGGACTGGCTAAATTGATGTTAACCAGATACTCTTTTAAAAGAGGAACCATGGCCACAACTAGGGGAATATTAGGAACTACACTCGATAGAATTCCAACTAAAAATAAGAGAACTAATGCCCCTAACATGATATTTTGACCAATGACTAAGGCGAGTATTTTGGATAAATAGCTAGTTACTCCCGTCTTTTGTAACCCCCAATTAAAACAAAGGTGGACATAAAAAATAATAGGGTACTCCAATCTAAATCTCGAAAGATATTATTGATGGTATCAATTTTACTTTGATGGGCTAAAATTAGAGCCAATACTGCCCCAAATAAGGCGACAGAGGCAGGAGCAATCGGAGTGGGTAACGATTCCCCAATCATGAAAAATAAGAGGACAAAAGCCATAATAACTCCCCCTAACATTAAGACTTTTGGGTGATTAATTTTTGGCTGGGGTAACTGATCTAAATGGGTAAATTTTTTGTTCCATATTTTAGCAAAAAGAAACGGGGCCATCACTAAAATAGTAATAACGGCGATCGCTCCTCCTAAACTGAGTCGAGTTAGATAATCTGTAAAGCTTAAATTAATAGCATCCCCCACAATAAAAGTAGCCGGATCTCCTACTAACGTTAATAGTCCAGCACTATTAGCAACAAACACCATTAAAATGAGCAAGGGAACAAAATCTACGCCTATTTCTTGAGCAATAGGAGGAATTAATGGAGCTAATAACATCACTGTTGTCGCATTAGGTAAAACGGCACAAATTGGGGTAGTAACACCAATAATTCCCATAACTAAAAGTTTACCGCTTCCTTTAGCCATTAACACCATTTGAGTGGCTAAATATTCAAAAATTTTTGTCGGCTCAAAGGCTCTGACTAAAACCATAACTCCAAAAAATAGAGCTAATGTTCCATGACTATTACTAATATAATCAAATGCTTCTTGTAGGGTCATTATGTGGGTAAAAACAAGAATTAAAGCCCCCAAAAAAGCAGCGGCAGTGATGTGTAATCTTTCGGTCATAATGGCAAACATTACACCGATGAAACTAGAGATAGAAATAAGTGCGGGTAAAGACATAATTATTGCTCCTTTCTTGTTTAATTAAAGTCCATAAATTAAGGTAATCAGTAACGGGGTTCCTATCATAAATAATAGATTTAGCCATAAACCAATTTTTACAAAATCTGAAAATTTATAGCCTCCTGGTGCATAAACCATTGTATTAGTTTGGTAGCCAATGGGGGTTAAAAAGCTATTAGATGCAGCGAAGGTAACAGCAAAAATAAACGCCATTGGATTCAAAGTTAAGGATTTTGCGACTTCCACTGCAATGGGAATCATTAAAACAACACTGGCATTATTAGATAAAATTTCTGTCATTAATGAAGTCACAATATAAAAACAAGTTAAAAGCCAATAACCTGATAAATGACCTCCTAAGTCAACTAAAAAGTTAGCTAACCATTCAGTGGTTCCTGAGTTTTCCATGGCAATGCCTAACGGAATTAATCCAGCCAATAAAAAGATAATATCCCAACGCACTGCACCGTAGATTTCTCCTGGTTTTAAACATCCAGTAATAACCATTAAAATTACTCCCATTAAACTACTAACGAGGATAGGTAAAATATTAAAAGCAGCGATAAGAATAACTCCTAAAATAATAGATAATGCTATCCAAGCTTTATCAGTTCTAAGGGTTTCTAAGTCCCTTTCTTCTAACACTAATAATTCTCTAGTAGTTTGTAGACCGATAAAACTCTCTTTTGGGGCTTGTATAAGTAATAAATCTCCAAATTTAATGGAAAGTTTACCGAGCCTTTCTCTAACTAATTCTTCACCTCTACGGACAGCTAATACAGTGGAATTATACCGTTGTCGAAACCTTAAATCTTTTAGGGTTGAACCAATCAAACGGGAATTAGATAACACCAAAACTTCTGCGATTTTTTCCTCACTTTCTTGATTAGTTTGTTCTAGGTTACTAAATTTAAAATCGGCAAAAATTTCGACTCCTTTTTCATCTTTAATTTGTAGTAAACTTTCACGACTTCCTCTGACTAATAAGATATCTCCAACGGATAATCTTTTATCAGCAAAAGGGGAAATAAAATGGGTGTCATTATGGATTAACTCTAAGACATCAATATCAAACTTACGTTGAATTCCACTTTGTTTTAAGGTTTGTTTTACTAAACTAGAATTCGGTAAAATAATCAATTCTGTAACATAATCTTTTAAGTCATAATTTTCACTCATTAAGTTACTTTTTGCTGGTATTCTTTCAGATAACAACTTAGGAGCAAAAATCATTAAATAAACTAAACCAATAATAAAAGTAATGATTCCTAATCCTGTAAACTGAAATAAGCTAAATTCCCCATAACCTAACTGTTTAGAAACACCACTAGCTAAAAGATTAGTTGATGTGCCAATTAAAGTTAACATTCCGCCTAAAATAGTGACAAAAGATAAAGGAATTAAGAGTTTAGAAACGGATATTTTTCTCTGTTTACACCAAGCTTCAACAATGGGTAAAAAAATAGCAACCACAGCCGTATTATTAATAAAAGCACTAATAGGACCTACAATTAAACCCATGACTAAAATTTGTTGACTGGCACTTTTTCCACCCCATTTCATTAACAAATCTCGAACAATTTGTATCACTCCTGTACGAGTAATTCCTGCACTTAAAATAAACATGGCCATCACGGTAATGGTGGCATTATTCGCAAATCCTGAAATTCCTTCCTCTGGACTCACTAACTTGAGTAAAATCAAAACAACAGCCACCGATAAAGCAGTTAAATCAGCCGGTAGCCATTCAAAAACAAAGAAAACTAGAGCAATAATAATAATGGAAATAGTTAGAAGAATTGGCATATTTTAGAATTTAGAATTTAGAATTTAGAATTTAGAATGTAAAAAAAGATCCTAAACTATAAATAATTGTTCACTGATGATAGAGTGAGGAATAGGCAAGAGATTCTTTAAATGTTTGCTACCTATTCCTAGAATGTTGGACTTTGTCTAAATGTTTTTAAATTTAGATTTAGACTTAGGTTTTCTCTGGAAAAACCAGCGAGAAATCAACTTTTCTAACTCGATCCAAACAAACATTAAAGCACTAAATCCAAAACAGATTAACAACTCAGAAAAACTCAGGGTATGAGTGCCAAAAAACTGTTGTAATGGAGGAACATAAATCAACAAAATTTGCAAACAAGTGGTTAAAGTGACTGCCCCTAAAATATAAGGATTAGAAAAAGGATTGAGATTAATAGTTAACTGACTATCCGATCGCACCGCTAACCCGTGGCCCATCTGGGCTAAACACAAGGTGGTAAAGACCATGGTTTTCCAGCGATCGGGATCACCAGATTGATGAGCGTGATCATAAGCCCATACCATCAAAAGAATGGTCAAAATAGCAAAAATAACCCCAATTCTCACCATATATAAGCCTAAACCTCTAGAAAAAATGCTTTCACGGGGACTATAAGGCGGACGCTGCATCACGTTGGGTTCTGCTGGTTCCATAGCCAAAGCTAAAGCCGGTAAACCATCGGTAACAAGGTTCATCCAGAGAATTTGTAACGGGGATAGGGGAACCCCACCCAACCCAATCAGAGGGGCTGCTGCAATCACCAACACTTCGCCGATATTGCTACCTAAAATGTACTTGATGAAGCGACGAATATTATCGTAAACCACCCGTCCCTCTTCTGTGGCAGCGACAATGGTGGCAAAATTATCATCCAGTAAAATGGCATCGCTGGCCTCTTTACTAACATCGGTTCCGGTGATACCCATCGCGATACCAATATCTGCTTGTTTGAGGGCCGGGGCATCATTAACCCCGTCCCCTGTCATGGCCACAAACTCCCCTTGGTGTTGCAGGGCCTGGACAATTTGCAATTTATGTTCCGGGGCAACACGGGCATAAACACTCACCTTTGAAACGATTTTTCTCAGTTCTAAGGGGTTCATTTGTTCTAAATCTTGGCCCGTGACAATGGAATCATGGGGTTGGGCAATACCTAACTCAGTGGCGATCGCTTGGGCCGTTAGGGGATGATCTCCGGTAATCATAACGGGGCGAATACCAGCGTTACGGCAACTTAACACCGCTTGTTTAACTTCTTTGCGAGGGGCATCAATCATGGCCACTAATCCCAACCAAATCAGCCCGTTTTCTGCTGTTTCTGAGTCATGATCTTCAGGAACCTCATCCAGGAGTTTGATCCCTAACCCTAACACCCGTAATCCTTGGGCAGCCCATTGGTCGTTTTGGGCTAAAATTTGCCTCCGTTGTTCATGATTGAGAGAAACAGCTTGATTATTTCGATAAATCTTAGTGCATCGTTCTAAGACAATTTCTGGGGAACCCTTGCTATACATGATATAGGGGCTGGTTTCTTTCTCTTGAAACGTTTTAACCACCACCGACATTCGTTTACGTTCCGAAGAAAAGGGAATTTCAGCCACACGGGGCATTTCTAACCATAGGTCCTCCCGATAGAAACCTGCTTTACCTCCCAAAGTCAATAAAGCCCCTTCGGTGGGATCGCCTAAAATCTCCCAGTTTTTTGCTTTTTTGTGGAGTAGAGCATCATTACAGAAGACACAAGCTCGTAAAAGTTGTTCTAATTCGGGATTAATGTCGTATTCATCACTATTCTGAACGATAAAATCTCCTTGTGGGGCGTATCCTTCCCCAGTCACTTCGTAAGTATGGCTTCCTGTGTGAATCTTTTGAACCACCATTTTATTTTGGGTTAGGGTTCCTGTTTTATCGGAACAAATAGTAGTAACTGATCCCAAGGTTTCCACCGCCGGTAACTTACGAATTAAGGCGTGACGGCGTACCATGCGCTGAGTTCCAATGGCTAAGGTTACGGTAACGA
The DNA here is from genome assembly GCF_003013815.1 of Cyanothece sp. BG0011. Classification (GTDB taxonomy): domain Bacteria; phylum Cyanobacteriota; class Cyanobacteriia; order Cyanobacteriales; family Microcystaceae; genus Crocosphaera. The sequence continues at coordinate 6,090 of NZ_PRLH01000008.1, forward strand.
CGGCCGGCAACCCTTCGGGAACCACCGCCACCGCCATGCTCAAAGAAACCTCTAATAATTCCTCGAAATTTTGCCATCCTGAGCGCAAAACCCCCACAAATACCACTAAGACCACTAAAACTAAAGAACTACTCACTAAGACGTTGCCGAGTTGGGACATTCTGCGTTGTAAGGGTGTGTCTTCTGCTTCTACGCCTTGGATGAGGGTGGCAATGTGGCCGATCTCGGTGTCCATACCGGTGCGAGTTACCAGCACTTTGCCCCGTCCCTGAACCACTTCTGTGCCTTGAAAGACTAAATTAATGCGATCGCCTAAGGGAACCCCTTCCCCTAAAACGATGTCAGCTTGTTTATTGACGGTTTCCGCTTCTCCCGTTAAAGCAGACTCCCGAATTTGTAGATTATGGCTTTCCATTAAACGACCATCGGCCGCCAGGGAGACACCGGCCTCCAATAACATAATGTCCCCTGGAACGAGTTCGGTGGCTGAAATTTCTTCCACTTGACCGGCACGAATAACCCGTACATTAGGAGAAGATAAGCGTTTTAAGGCAGCTAAAGCTTTTTCTGCTTGACTTTCTTGAAAATACCCTAATAATCCATTGAGAATGACAATGGCGAAGATAGCCACCGCATCTTTAGGAAATGCTTGTTGTCGGATATCTAAAACAGCAGAGATGACGGCCACCGCCATTAACATCACTAGCATGATATTGGTGAACTGTTCCCATAAAATTGTTAACGGGGAACGGCCAGCCATTTCTTTGAGTTCGTTGGGACCGAAATATTGCTGACGTTGTTTGATTTGGTCTTGGGTTAAGCCTTGGTTAGCATCACTGTGTAATTTTTCTAAGGATGCGTCCACAGACAGGGCCTGCCATGAGTCACTAAGTTCGGGAAAGGCAGGAGACGGGGAAGTAGAGGTGGTAGGAAAGGTCATAGGAGTTAGTTTAAGAGGATTATTGAAAGATTTTGGGTAAAAATTGGGGAGCTTGCCAGGCTAGATAGGCCAGAGAACCGAAGAATAGGGTATTGAGCAGAGTTAAGCCATAACCGACACACATCATCAGTCCGTCTTTTTCGAGGGTGGCCACGGCCAGAACCAAAATAGCGATGGTGGGTAGGGGGTTGGTGAAAGGGATGGGTAACATCAGTAACACCGCTAACCAGGCCATACATAAGCCATTGCCTCGCCAAACTAAGGGATGGTTAGCAACGGTGAAAAAGCGAGGACGGCTGACTTTTTCTAGGTGTTTGGTCACTTTTTTTAAATTTTTGAGTAATTGTGTTGTAAAACCTTTAGGAAACTGGAATTCAGCGACGGGTTGGGGTAGCCAAGGCGATCGCCGTCCTAACCCCATTTGCAGGGATAACAGTAAACAACCTCCCCCTAAAATGCTCGAAAAACCAGGCGGCATGGGAAATAAAAACGGTAACACCAGTAAACTGATGGTTAAACAAAAACCTCGTTCTGACGTTTGTGAGAGAATTTCTCTTAAAGTCAGGGGACGAAGTAGCAAACAATTAAGTAAGGTTTCAAGATCCTCAGAAAATCTTAATTTCATTTACTAATCCGTTATTTTTATTGATAACCCTATTTTTTAAGGGCGAACATCAGTTCGCCCCTAGTGGTTTGAGTTCATTTTCTTCTCTAAATAGCTATCACGATAGGTTTCAGCTATTCATCGCTAAAAAATGTCTATATTTTGTTTCTAATTTCTTTTTGTTATGTGCTTCTCATACCTTGAGCCTCAATTTCAAAACAACAATCTAAGTTAAAGTAGGGTCAAACTCAGAGTCACTGAATGAAATCAAGGCATTTTTTTAAATGCTGATTGTTCAGTCTCCTCTCATTGCCGACGAGGTTAGCTGACGGGCTAGGATTGAGAGTTATCCCTTTCTAGTTGGCGTTCCCCTAGAAATGCGCCCCACGATTGGTTCCCCCGCTTTCTTACTTGCCAATTTTGGTCAACAAGAAACTAGGCTGACTTTCCTTTACTCTATTTATTACCTGACTTGGGGACATTTGTCAAGAGTTTATTCCTCTTTTTATAAAAAGTTAATGTTTTAACCTCTGTTATATAATAAAAAAAGACTGATAAATTAGGCAATATCTACTTATTTTATTCTATTTTACATCAACTCATTCAACTAATTATAAATTAATTAATTTTGGTCTATGCCTCTTCCTCGTTTAATAATTCTAATCATTGGTTTATGTATAATCATTGGCTTAATTATCTGGTTAATTAACTCTATTTATCGACTTTATATATCCATTTCTTTTACGGCTCCCTTATTAGCTAATTTTCTCATTTTTCTGATTATGGGATTATTAGGGTTGCTAATTTATGCTTTCATTTATTATTTTAATATTTTTTCTTCTCGTAAAAAGTCTCGTCGTCGTAATAAGCGTTATGCTAACCTAAAATTACCCGAACAAAAAACAGAAGCTGCTCAAGAAAACTTAAATGCCATTCGCAGACAACTCGAAACCATTCAAGATAAAGTCGCTCAAAAAGCATTATTAAATCGCTCCCAAGAAATTGCCGAAAATTTAAGGAGAGGAGAGTTTAAAGTCGTTGTTTTTGGCACAGGTTCAGCCGGAAAAACCTCTTTAGTTAATGCCTTATTAGGAGAAATTATCGGTCAAGTTCAAGCTACCATGGGAACGACAAAAATAGGAGAAACCTATTCTTTAAAATTAAAAGGTTTATCCAGAGAAATATTAATTACCGATACCCCTGGAATCTTAGAAGCAGGAATAGAAGGAACGGAAAGAGAACAGTTAGCTAGACAGTTAGCAACGGAAGCGGATTTACTCTTATTTGTCGTTGATAATGATTTAAGACAGTCAGAATATAAACCCTTACAAATTTTAGTCGATATTGGAAAGCGATCGCTATTAGTTTTTAATAAAGTTGATCTTTATACCGAAGAAGAAGAAACCCAAATTTTACAGCAACTCAAAGAAAGAGTAAAATCATTTATCCCTGAACAAGACGTTATTTCTGTAGCGGCTAATCCTCAAAGCTTTCCATCCCAAACCGGTCAAAAAGTTCAACCGTCTCCTGATATTCTTCCCTTAATTAAACGCTTAGCAACTATTTTAAGAGCAGAAGGAGAAGACTTAATCGCTGATAATATTTTATTACAATCCCAACGATTAGGAGAAGAAGCCAGAAACCTCATTGATCGTCAAAGAAAACGACAAAGCGATCAGATTATTGATCGTTATCAATGGATTAGTGCAGGGGTGATTGCTGTTACACCTTTACCCGTGGTTGATATGTTAGCCACCGCAGCCGTTAATGCTCAAATGGTAATAGAAATCGGCAAAGTTTATGGCTGTGAAATTAATAGCGATCGCGGTAAAGAATTAGCGTTATCATTAGGGAGGACGTTAGTTAGTTTAGGGGTGGTTAAAGGGGCGATCGATCTCTTAGGAAAAGCCTTACAATTACATATCGCCACCTATTTAGTCGGGAAAGCTATTCAAGGGGTTACCGCAGCTTATTTAACCCGTATTGCTGGTAAAAGCTTTGTTGAATATTTCCGTCAAGATCAAGACTGGGGTGATGGAGGAATGACAGAAGTGGTACAACGACAGTTTCAACTCAGTCGAAAGGATGAATTTCTCAAAGCTTTTGTCAAGGATGCTATCACTAAAGTGGTGCAACCCTTATCAGACAGTTGGGAAGAAGAGACAGAAGAGATGGAAGATAGAAAACCCCTCAAACAACCCCCTCTGCAACAACAAGCGGTGTTAGAAGATGAAGAGGAGGATGATTGGTAAACGCAGGTGCAAGATGTGAGTCAGTTACATTTCATCTAAAATTGATATAAGATCACTTAGTAGACCTATTATTTATCAGGAAAATAGTTCATTATGGATAGTTCCATTACCCAATTAATTTTTCAAACCCTCAGCGCATTTCTTAACATCTATTTGGTATTACTGTTTATTCGCATTCTTTTATCGTGGTTTCAAAGTGCGGAATGGGCAATGAATGCCATGTCTTTTTTAAGTCCTATTACTGACCCTTATCTTAACATTTTCCGTTCTATTATTCCCCCACTAGGTGGCATCGATTTTTCTGCCATTTTAGCGATTTTGGCGTTACAATTTCTTTCGAGTGCCATTGATAGCTTATATGTTTCTAGTATGACAGGATTTTAAATGATTAGAAAAATACCCCATCCCTGTTAAGCTGTTATCTATTTAAACAGGGTATTTAAAGGTTTAATACAAAGGATTAAACTCTTTTTCCTGCGCTCCCTTTGCTCCCTGCTCCCATGCAGTCTAAACTAGCAACTTAAATGATTAACAGCTTATGATGGGGCATTTTTTTGTTAAAAAATAGGGGTAACTTTTGTGGTAAATCCAGACGCTTTAAATTTCTTCAATTTTAAGGGAGTGGGTTGATTCGCTGGAACGGTAATTCTTACTTCAAAATCACTCACTCCTGGGGGAACTTCTGCAATGGAACCTACACGACTTCTGTTTTGTAAAGCGGGTTCATTATTAGCATCTAAAATCCGTCCGAAGACATCAGCATCATAAACCATTTTACCCGATGTATTTTTAGCTTTTCCTGTGATAATATAACAATCAGCAGGAAGACTCGAACCCCCACTGGTGACATTACCTTCTGCTAATTCTGGAGGACAATCTTTATAAGAAATATCGAATAAATCAATATTGGTTAAAGCTAAAGCGGGTTGACTCCAGAAGCTGGTGAATACAGAGAAGACACACCCGATTATTATTGCGATCGCATGATTTTTTATAAACTGTAACATTAATCATTTCCTCAACTTGTCGTTTTAAGGTAATATAGACTTCTTGATTATTATCATAACAAGGCCAGTCATTTCAATTTACTAAATTATCTCATGGTTCGGCGTTATATCAAATATTTGCCCGTCTTTTTAGCTATCGCCTTATTAACTCTTTCTATTGTTACCATTAGCCATGAGTTTAAAGACCATAATCCTGCTGAAATTTTACGCTATTTAAGTAACCTAAACACAACTCACAAAATAGGCGTTATTGCTTTAACCAGTCTAGGATATTTTATCATGACGGGTTACGATTTTTTAGGATTTCATTATATTGATCAATACCTCAAACGGTCTAAAATTATCATGACAGCTTTTATCAGTTATGCTGTGGGTAATACCATTGGGTTTACTGCGTTTTCAGGAACAGCAATTCGTTACCGTTTTTACGGGAGTTGGGGGGTTTCTAAGGTAAAAATTGCTCAATTAATTATTTTTACTCATTTAACGTTTTGGGTGGGATTATTAGGGGTGGGTGGCGTTGTCTTTTTAATTGATCCTTTAAGTTTACCAAAAATTTTAAATCTACCTTTTCAATCTGCTCATCCTATTGGTTTCGTTTTTCTTGTTTTAGTTTCTATTTATTTTATTATTAGTTTTTTTAGAAAACAACCTTTTAAAATGGGTTCAGAATTGATCTATTTTCCTTCCCCGAAAATTTCTTTAGCTTCTATTTGTATTGCTGCCATGGACTGGGGAGTTGCTTCTGGAGTCTTATATTTATTGCTTCCGTTATCAGAAAAAATATCATTTCCTGGCTTTTTTGGCATTTATATTTTAGGATTAACGGCCGGTTTAATTAGTAGTGTTCCTGGGGGATTAGGGGTTTTTGAAACCGTTATTTTATTGTCTCTTCCTAATACTATTTCTCAAGCAGATATTTTAGGAGGATTGATTGCATATCGAGGAATTTATTACTTTTTACCGTTGGTAGTTGCTATATTTTTGTTGATTATTAAAGAAGTACAGCAACAAAGAAGTTAACTGCCTAGATTTAGGCTATAATATTGAAGTCTATAGTCTCAAATAAAAACTGATGAATGAAACCTCTACTAAAATCAGTAACAACCCATCACTAAGCTATGAAAAAGACTTTTATCAGTGGACAATTGAACAATCTGAAGCATTACGCGATCGCCAAATAAAAGCATTAGATTGGGATAACTTAACGGAGGAAATAGAAGCATTGGGCAAAGAACAACTTCACGCAGTGGAAAGCTATCTGAAGCAGTTGATTGCCCATCGTTTTAAACTAGAATATGTTAATGACGAATATTGTCGTCGGGGATGGCAGAAAGAAATTAATACGTTTAAAGATGGGATTGAAGATCGTTTAACTAATTCATTAAAACGAAAAATTGATCTAGAAAAAGTTTATAACCGAGCTAAAAGAGACTTATTAATAGATTATCCAGAACTTAAAAGAAAGTTACCCGAAAAATGTCCATATTCCCTAGATGAATGGCTTCAATAAATAACATTTAATCCCTAGAGTAATTAAATCAGTTTAAAAGTACCAATGACCTTTCTTGAAGAACAACGACCCAGTTGGGATGAATACTTTATTATGATCGCTAAATTAGCAGCGACTCGCTCAACCTGTTTAGCCTTTCCAGTGGGTGCAGTGATCGTCAAAGATAGACAAGTCTTAGCCACCGGTTATAATGGTTCCCCTTCCGGTTCAGCCCATTGTACCGCACAAGGATTCTGTTACCCTGGACTCGATAGCTGTGATAGTTCCAGTGGTCTCCCTTCCCGTGCCATTCACGCTGAAGCTAATGCGATCGCTCAAGCGGCTAAACATGGCATTTCGACCCACGGAGCCAGTATATATGTTACCTTAGAGCCATGCGTTTCTTGTTTAAAATTAATTATCTCTGCAGGCATCAAAGAAGTTTTTTATGAAACAGGGTTTAACAAAGGAGAAAAAGTTTTGGTTAGGGATGCTTTTCTCAAAGATGGATTAGTCAATTTAACCCAGATTCACTTATCCTCAGAAACGGCAAAACGCGCTTCGATTTTTCTGTTAAACCCCACATCAGTTGCCAGAGAAATGAGTTAACCATCTAGCTTTCATCGTGAGGACAAAATGCAGACAAAATCTTCATCTTCTCACCGATATCATGAACGTTCAGACTTAGAAGTCCTCAACACTTTTAACAGCGATGTGGAAAAGGGTTTAACTGCCGAAGAAGTGGCCAGACGATTAGAACAATATGGCTTTAACGAACTGGAAATAAAACAGGGAAAACCGGCCTGGTTAAGATTACTCTTACAATTTCATCAGCCTTTGCTGTACATTCTACTCATTGCAGGGGCGATCAAAGCGTTACTGGGTTCTTGGACCAATGCCGGGGTGATTTGGGGGGTAACGATGATCAACGCCGTGATCGGCTTTATTCAAGAATCAAAAGCCGAAGAAGCGATCGCCTCCCTATCCAAAGCCGTCACCACCGAAGCCACTGTTATCCGTGATAATAGCACCATCGAAATTCCTTCACGAGATTTAGTCCCAGGAGACATTGTTCTCTTAGTTTCTGGGGATAAAGTCCCCGGAGATTTGCGACTCTTAAGGGTTCGTAACCTACAAATTGATGAATCTGCACTCACAGGAGAATCCCTACCTGTCACCAAATCTGTCTCCCCTTTACCGGCCGAAACCACTCTAGCTGAACGCACCAATATGGCTTATACCGGCAGTTTCGTCACCTTTGGCCAAGGCAAAGGAATAGTCGTCGCCACCTCAGAAGCCACCGAAGTGGGTAAAATTTCCCAGTCCCTCGATAAACGGGTCAATCTTAACACGCCCCTCACCCGTAAATTTACCAAGTTTAGTCAGACCCTATTGTATGTCATTTTAGCTTTGGCAACCCTGACCTTTACCATCGGTATCGGCCAAGGAGAGTCTTGGGTTTATATGTTTGAGGCAGCCGTTGCGTTAGCGGTGAGTGCCATTCCTGAAGGGTTACCCGCCGTTGTCACCATCACCCTGGCCATCGGAGTCAACCGCATGGCCAAACGTAACGCCATTATTCGCAAATTAAGCGCCGTCGAAGCTTTGGGCAGTGCCACCGTCATTTGTTCCGATAAAACAGGAACCCTCACAGAAAATCAAATGACGGTTCAATCCATTTATGCAGGAGAAGAACAATATAGTGTAAGCGGTGGTGGTTATAGTCCCAAAGGGGAGATTTCCTGCGATCTCCAAGAACCCCATTCCCATCAATCTATTGACACCTTGAGTCCAGTCTTAGAAGACTGTTTGAAAGCAGGATTATTGTGTAATGATTCCCATTTAGAAGCCCGTCATGGAGATTGGATTGTCGTGGGAGACCCCACGGAAGGGGCTTTAATCGCGGCCGGGGCCAAAGCCGGCTTAAGCCAAGCTGCCCTAAACAACGCTATGCCTCGCTTAGATGTGATTCCGTTTGAATCAGAGTTTCAGTATATGGCCACGTTACATCGGAATGGGGAAGAATCGCAGTCCGAAAGGGTTATTTATGTCAAAGGGTCTGTAGAAGCCATTTTGAGCCGCTCTCAATACCAATTACAGCATAACGGTCAACGGGTGAGCATTGATCGCGCTTTCATTGAACAAAAAGTTGAGACCATGGCAGAACAAGGGTTACGGGTCTTAGCCTTTGCGAAAAAAGAAGTGAACCGTTATCAACATTCTTTGAATCATGAAGATATTGAAAGGGAGTTAATCTTTTTGGGGTTACAAGGTATGATTGATCCCCCTCGTCCCGAAGCGATCGCAGCCATTGATAATTGCCAATCCGCCGGCATTCGAGTCAAGATGATTACAGGGGATCATCTGGCCACGGCTAAAGCCATTGCCCAACGCATGGGCATTAAATCAGGGGAGAAAGTTCTGGCCTTTTCTGGACAAGAATTAAGTCAAATGGATACGTCTACCTTGGTGAAAACCGTAGAAGAGGGATCGGTGTTTGCCCGTGTTGCCCCTGCCCAAAAACTGCAACTGGTAGAGGCCCTGCAATCTCAAGGGGAAATCGTGGCCATGACGGGAGATGGGGTTAATGATGCCCCGGCGCTGAAACAAGCAGATATTGGGATCGCCATGGGGAAAGGGGGAACAGATGTGGCCCGAGATGCTGCGGATATGTTGTTAACGGATGATAATTTTGCTTCTATTGAGGCTGCCGTAGAAGAAGGAAGAACCGTTTATCAAAATTTGCGTAAGGCGATCGCTTTTCTCTTACCGGTGAATGGGGGGGAGTCGATGACCATTTTAATTAGTGCCTTGTTGGCCAGGGATTTACCCATTCTATCTTTGCAAGTGTTGTGGTTGAATATGATTAACTCAGTGACCATGACAGTGCCTTTGGCCTTTGAACCGAAAACCCCTGGCCTGATGCAAAAACCCCCCCGTGATCCTCAGCAACCGTTATTGACCAAACGATTACTCCGTCGTATTTTGCTGATTTCTCTGTTTAACTGGATGCTGATTTTTGGTATCTTTGAGTGGGCTAAGACCACCACGGGCAATATTGCGATCGCTCGAACCATGGCCATTCAAGCTTTAGTGGCAGCCCGGATCGTTTATTTATTAAGCATTAGTTCTTTGGGAATGAGTTTAGTGAGTCGTTTTCGTTCCCATTCAACCCTGATCACCAATACACCGATAATTGTCATCGGCATTGTAACAGCTATTATTTTACAAATTCTCTTTAGTCAATGGGGACTGATGAACAGTCTATTTAACACTGCCCCATTAAACGGATATCAATGGTTAATCTGTCTGTTACCCATGTTACCTATGATTCCTGTGGCCTTTTTTGCTAATTGCTTGGATTCACCTCAATCTTAAATAGTCGATAATAATTATAACGGTAATTTCTGAATGGCTTTATTAGAACCAATCACCACCATGACTAAATTTTTATCAAGCTTTTCTTGAGGATGAGGATTAATTTGAAACTTATCATCTTTACCAACAGCCAAAATACTAATTTTATAACGACTTCTTAACCTTAATTCTTCGAGGGTTTTACCATGAAACTCTTCAGGAATACGAGTTTCTACAATGGAGTGATCCGGGTCCAGTTCAAACCGTTCCATCACCCCTGGTTTTTGGGTTAAGACATGAGCTAAATCGCATCCGGCTTGATATTCAGGAAAGACGACTAAATCCGCTCCTACCCGTTGTAATAGTTTACCATGAATATCGGAAGAAGCCTTGGCTACCACATATTTTACCCCTCCTTCTTTGGTGTTCAAAGTCGTAATAATACTTTCTTCTAAATAGTTGCCAATGGCAACAATAACCGTGTCAAATTCAAAGATACCTGCTTCTTTTAAAGCATTAGGTTTCGTCGAATCTAATTCAATGGCACTAGAGGCAAGTTTTTCAGCTAAAACTTGAGCCACTAACGCTTCATTTATATCAGTTGCTAACACTTCATACCCTAATTGATGAAGGGTTCCACAGACGGCACGGCCAAATCTTCCTAATCCAATAACAGCGAATTGACGGGTTTCGCGACGGAGACTACTTAAGAAGTTTAAGGATTTCAAATTAATACCTCACCCTCAATTTAATAATAGTTTTCTAATTTTTGATCATACCAAAGTTTAGGCTTATCCCACTAATAAATTTTCTTCGGGATATTGGACAACCCGTGGACGAGTATCCCCTATGATTGAAGCCATAAACAGAAGAATTCCCACTCTACCTGTATACATAGTTAAGATTAATAAAAGTTGAGAAACGGGGGATAAACTGGCTGTAATTCCTGTGGATAATCCCACGGTGGCAAAAGCGGAAATGACTTCAAATAAAACTTGTAACGAACTAACACCAGAATCAAAAAAGCTAGGGTTAACAAGTCCTTCGTTCAAAGAAATTAAAAAAGTAATTAATACCACCATATTAGTCGATCCAAACACCACCGCCACCGCTTTTAAAATCAAAGAAACGGGGATTTCTCGACGAAACATAACCACTTCATCATTCCCTCTTAAAACGGAACGAGTACAATTAAATAAAATCCGCAACGTTGTGGTTTTGATTCCTCCCCCTGTACCACTCGGACTGGCACCAATGAACATAAATCCCATGGTCAAAAATAAACCAGCAAAGGTCATTTGTCCGATATCAATGCTATTAAAACCTGCTGTTCTTGTGGTTACTGATTGAAACCAAGCTGTTAGCAACTTACTTCTAAAATCAAGTCCTCTTAATGTGTCAGGATTGGCGTATTCAATGATAAAAAAGATAATTGTTCCTGCCACTAATAAAATTGCGGTCGTGCTAATGACTACTTTAAAATTTAATGAAAAAAGTAATCTTTCCTGTTTCTTCGTTACTAAATGAACAATGGCCATGTAAAGTTCCATAATTACTTGATAACCAATGCCACCAAAAATAATTAATAGGGGAATAGTAAAATTAATGATCCAAGAATCATAAAATCCCATTAAGCTATCAAAAAATAAACTAAATCCTGCATTATTCCAGGCACTAATACTATGAAAAATAGCTAACCATAACCCTTGTAATGTTCCATATTTTTCAGCAAAAACATTAAACATTAAGATAACCCCTAATATCTCAAAGGTGAGAGTGGTGGCAATAATAGAACGAATTAAAGTTTGACTATTTCCGTGTAAAAAAGGACGATCAAAAGACTCTTGTATGGCTAATTTTTGTCTGAGATCAAATCTTCTCCCTAACAATAAAATTAAAAAAGTTGTGGTGGTCATATAACCTAATCCTCCGACTTGAATTAAGAGAAGAATAATTAATTGACCCCAAAAAGAAAAATAACTCCCCGTATCAACAACAATTAATCCAGTGACACAAACAGCAGAAGTTGAGGTAAAGAAAGCAACTAAAGGATTATTCCAACCGCCATCATTAGTGGCAAAAGGTAACATTAACAACAGGGTTCCTACAGTAATGACTGCAATAAATCCTAAACAAATCGTCCTAGAAATTGTCATCAGAAATTATAATTCTACGATAAGATTGACTGATTTATTATTAATTATCAATTATCGATTGTCAATTATTTCTGATGCTGATTACTTATCGAGAATTATCTGAACCATTATGGGTTAAACTAAGATAAGGGGAGGTTGATGATTTATCTTTTTTGCTACCCGAAGACTCAGACCATTGAGACACAGAGGAAGTAATGGTTTTTTCTTGTAGTTGATCGAGGGTTTCAACAAAATCCTTAATTCCTTTAAACCGTCCATAAACAGAAGCAAAACGGATATAAGCCACTTCATTTTCTTCTCGTAAATATTTTAAGACCAATTGTCCAATTTCATGGGTGGTGACTTCTCGTTGAGGCCGTTGTTGTAAATAGGCCTCGATATCATCTACAATAGTTTCGAGACGTTGATGGGAAATTCCTGTTTTTTCACAAGCTCTAACCATACCTCTCAAGAGCTTAGATCCATCAAAGGATTCTTTTTTTCCATCGTGTTTAATGACAGTGATGGGAACAAACTCAATCCGTTCATAAGTCGTAAAACGATGTTTACAGTTTAAACACTCACGACGACGACGAATGCTTTGTCCACCTTCAGAAGAGCGAGATTCTAGAACACGGCTATTGGTATGCTGACAGTAGGGACATTGCATGGGACTATCCGTAGCAACGGAACATGAAGGTAAAAAGAGTAAGAAACCAGAATAATTAACGAACTCCTGGAAAATACAAGAGTCTGAGCCGTTCTTATTTTCCCTGGTAACATGAGGAAAAATAGCGGCCCAGATCACAATGAAACTCAATTGAGGGTAGGGGGATTAAACCCCTATACCTACTTTTGGATACGGGGGGGTTCGCGAAAGGCGATCGCAAAAAAGAGAACGGCAAGAGCCATTGTTAAAACAACGATATAAGCAACACTTTCCATCTTAATAATTTCCTAAAATTATTTTCATACCTAGTGTATCAAAAAAATGACAAAATTAAAGGGAGTCCCTCAACTCATATCTTGCACCCACCCATTTTTCCCACACCCCGCACCCTAAACCCTACTTTTCTTAGAGACTTTGAACTAGAACAAATGGCTGTACAATTAAAGTCTTGAATAATTGAGTTTCATTAATATTCCAATCACTTAATTGTTGATTAGATGGCTTAGTGAGAAGTTCCTCTGTAATCCAATGTTCAACAACCATTTTATCATCTTGAGCAATGGCAACCCCCACATCTAATAAGTTTAAATTTTCATCCACAACAATGACAGCATCCCGTTGAGCATGGGGTTTAATATCATTCCAATTAACATTGGCCATGTCTTCTTGTAGGCGTTTTTTGAGGTCTTCCATAAATCAGTGTTCGTTAATGAGTCAAGTGATCAGTGAACAGTCACCAGTATACTGTTCACTGTTACCTCTTAATCAGCTAATATTAAGCCAGTACGGGGAGGAATGGTTAATTTTAACTCATCCTTGTCCCAGTTACTTACTCCGTCTCCATAAATAAGATGACTCGGTTTTGCTGGTAATATGGAAGGCACTTTTTCCCATTCAGAAAGGGTAATTTCGGCTTTGGTTTCCCCATTATTCACAGCAATGATTACGGCTTCCTCTCCTAAAATACGAGCAAAAATATAGACTTTCCCTTGAGCATAAAGCGTGTGATAGTCTCCTGTGCGTAACGCCCTAGATTTTTTCCGAATTTGGATTAATTGTTTATAATAAGCTAACGCTTCAGCGTCCCATTTTTCTTCGGGGGGAAAGCCTTTTCTACAATCGGGTTCATGGCCCCCTTCAATGCCAATTTCGTCCCCATAGAAGATGTTAGGGGTTCCAGGAAAGGTCATTAATAATAAAGCCCCTAGTTTAGCCGAAGTGCGATCGCCGTTGGCAATACTGAGAAATCGGGGGGTATCATGACTATCGAGTAAGTTTAACTGGGTTAATTGAATTTCCCAAGGATGACGGGCCAGTAATTCTTCAATTCCCTTGGCATATCCAGCAGCGTCAAGGGTTTCGTAGGGTTCGTAAAAATGAGGGATGATTTCTTTATCCACGCGATCGCCGATAATAAATCCGGCCGTTAAACGAGCAAAGGGATAATTCATCACCCCATCAAATTGCTTTCCATCCAGCCATTGTGAGGCATCAAAGGCAATTTCTCCGACAATATAGGCTTCAGGGTTCACTCCTTTAACCCTGTCTCGAAAGTCCACCCAAAACCCTTCTGCTGTAACGCAGTCCGGCACATCTAACCGCCAACCATCGATCCCTTGTTTTAACCAATATTCCCCCACCTGCATAATATATTCTCTAACGGCGGGATTATCGTGGTTAAACTGGGGTAAGGCACGATAATCGATCCAGGATACATAATTAGCCGGAAGACTGCCATCATAGGCAGATAAGGGCCACCCTTCGATTTTAAACCAATCTAACCAAGGGGAATTAGGGCCATTTTCTAGGATATCGTTGAAGAAGAAAAAGCCTCGACTGGCGTGATTAAACACCCCATCTAAAACCACTTTAAACCCTTTATCGTGGGCAGTTTTCAGTAATTGATCAAAGGCTTCTCGATCTCCTAATAAGGGATCAATGCCATAATAATCGTGGGTATGATAGCCATGATTACAAGCAGAGCGAAAAATAGGGGTAAAATAAAGAGCCGTTACCCCTAAATCTTGTAAATAATCTAATTTTTCCATCACTCCCCAGAGATTTCCCCCTTTGTATCCTTGATAGGTTGGGGGTGCATCCCAGTCTTCTAGGGGAACGTCTAATAACCATTTCTGATGGGGTGGAACCTTTCTCGCAAAGGAATCAGGATAAATTTGGTAAAAAACGGCGTGTTTCACCCAGTCGGGAGTTTTAATAGCCATGCAATCTCTCGTAATGGTTTTCCATTTTCAGATAACTATGGTATCACGGGATAGATGAGAATTCCCCATCAGACTACCTATATCTTTCTAAGGTATGGGATAGGATGATAAACAAGATAATTTCACCGTTTTTAATTCTGGCTTATTAATTGTTGGAGAAAGTTATTTCCTGATACTTCTATATTATCATCTAAACTAAAGTTAAGACTACGAATATTAATATTATTTATTCTATCATTAACAGCATTTTTTGTATTGGGAGTAATAAGAATAGCATCATGACAATTTTGTTCAAAGGTATAGGTGATAATTTGATAAATATCATATTCTTTTATTTTTGTTTTATACTTTGTATCCAGTACATATAAATTTTCTTTTGTGGTTTGATTGTAGATAATTAAATCAATTTTGAAACTAAAACTATCATAGTTTACACGATGTTGTGTTTTAATTCCCAAGGGTGGGGGAAGATGTTGTTTTAACCATGCTGCAATAAATTTTTCATACAATTGATTCATATTGACTAAAAAAGGTAAGCTGTTATAATTGCCTTTTTTGTGACTGGGTGTAGTATTTTCTAAGAAAAAGCGACACAGAGAATGTAAGCCGTGATAATCTTGGTTAAGACGGTTATATTTTCGGTTCATACAATCATTTGCGGTAAAGGGTGAGAGGGTAATATAACCTTGTAATGCGTGGTAAGCTTTTCTAATTAATATACGGGTATTTTCTTGACAGATTTCTTGACGACTTATTATATATATTGTCCACAGTAAAATCTGATTATCTTCTATGTCTTGGGTAAAGTTATCATAATGACAAGTTAGTTTAGGTTTCCAGGGATGTTTAAGCATGGTTTTAATATCTACTTTTCCCCTGAGATAACTTAATTCTTGTGACTGTTTAATATAAGTTGCATAGAGTCCTTTTTGAATACGGTTTAAGATACGATGAGCAAAAATAGTTACTAAACGGTTATAAAAATCTGGTAAACTTTCACACTTCATTAAACCATTTAAAAATTGAAAACTTTTCAGGTGATAAGCATACTCTAACATTTTAAAAATATTAGTGATCGGAACTTTCGGTTTAATGTGAAAATTCCAGTCATTATTAATAGGAATATAACCTATCCATCCTTGAGAAATAATTTCCCATTGATCCCCTTCTTTTGTATATTTTAGATTAATTTTGAACTTATTTTTATACTTATCTTTTAATTGATCAATAATCTCTTGTGGAATGCGATCGCGGGGAATATTACAGGGATTATATTCAATTAATTCTATAGTATTCATGAAGTAGCTATAAATATAAATTAGATATAATTTGTAGTGTTAAAAGTGTATAAAAATTAAGCAATGGAAAACTCAGTTAATTTTCGAGTTTCGGGATCATGAAATCCTAACACAATATCATCTTTTGGGACACCATTTTTTAATAATTCAACGGCAATTCCTTCTTCTGTCCAATCTTCCTCAATCCAAATTTTATTATTTTTAATCCGAATATAAACAGAAATTGCTTTAATTCTTTTTTCCTTTTTCCAACCGATATTAAACCAGAGATATTGACTTCTCTCATCATCAAACATGAGAACTTCATCTATATCTGGATCGGGAACTTGAGAGGAAATTTTTTCATATTCTGTTAGAATACTTTTGATCAGATTTTGGTAATGTTTTAATTTATCCATTGGATAATCTCCTCTTTGGTAATATCGACAATGAGTAGTAAAATTTGATATTTTTTTAATATTAATTGAATAGCAATTTGTATAAAAAATTTTTCATAAATCCTGTGACTAATGGCTAAATAGATTGTATAATTAGGATGAGTAACAGAAAGAAAAGTTTGATAGATTAAATATTGACCAAGTGCAGTTTCAAACTCACGCATGGGAGAAGGACTATTAAAGCTTTTTACTTCAATCACAATGTATTGTTCTCCTTTCATTGCAGAAAGGGTTTTTTCTCCTGCTAAGTCTGCAAATAGTTTGACTTCTTCATATTTAATAGGATAAGGATCAGCCGTAATTTTTCCAACCTTCTTTTATTAAAGCATTTTTGACCGCATCATGATAGGCATCTTTTGCTGGCATTTTAATTGTAGGGTGGGTTAGATGGCTATAATTTAGTTTAGCACAAGTATTTAATTGTCCATCGTAACCCACCAAAAGACAACAATAATGGTAAGTTATCCTATCGTTTAAACTTTAGTAGACATTCACCTAATCGTAGGGTGGGTTAGATGGCTATAATTTAGCTTACCACAAGTATTTAATTGTCCATTGTAACCCACAAAAAGATAACAATAATGGTAAGTTATCCTATCGTTTAAACTTTGGTTTGTACAAGCAGGATGCTTATGTTACATTATAGGTATATAGTGGGTTACTGTATCATTTAAATCTTAGTTTAGCATCAATAATAAAGTGTAACCCAACCCACCCTCCAAGTTCAATTTGTCTTATATATTTTCCCAACGAAATTGATCAATTTTATCCGTTTCGTCAAAGAAGTATTCTTCTAAATAAGGTTCTATTTCCATTGTCCAAATGTCTTCAAGATCATCTTGTAAGGTTTCAGTTAGGAAGAAAGAAACCCCAATTTCATAATTAGGATTATTGATGGTTTCATTGAGTTTTTTCAAAATGTTTATTAATGATTCAGTATCATAGTCTGGGTTATGTTTTTGATGGTATTTTTCGAGGATGTTATAGTTAGGTTTGATGGGAATAAATGCAAAGCGACGACGCAACGCATGATCCACTAAAGCAATTGAGCGATCGGCTGTATTCATAGTTCCAATTATATAAACATTTTCGGGTATTTTGAACTTTTCATTGCTTCCTGCGAGGTGTATTTCTTCTTCTCTATATTCTAGTAAATACATCAATTCTCCGAAAACTTGAGATAGGTTAGCGCGGTTAATTTCATCAATAATTAAAATACACATCCCTTCCTTATCTTCTGCTTTTTTACAGAAGTTTAAAAAGCGTCCAGGAATCATAGAATAGTTTAGGTTTCCATCGGGTGAAGTTTGTGGACGAATACCTTGTATAAAG
This sequence comes from Cyanothece sp. BG0011, assembly GCF_003013815.1. Taxonomy (GTDB): domain Bacteria; phylum Cyanobacteriota; class Cyanobacteriia; order Cyanobacteriales; family Microcystaceae; genus Crocosphaera. The sequence continues at coordinate 23,836 of NZ_PRLH01000008.1, forward strand.
TCTTCATAACTATAACTAGGATGAAATTGTATGAGTTCACAATATCCATCTCCACTACTGGTTAAATGGTTAGCAATGTGTTTCGCTAAGTAGGTTTTTCCTGTTCCTGGTGAACCTTGAAAGATGATATGTTTTTTACGTTTTAGAGTTTTGATATATTGGTTTAATTTGTTTCTTTCTATATTTGTATCTTTTATTAAATCTTCTATTGGATAAGTTGGAATATGTAAGTATTGGTAAACTTCTGTTTGTGGATCATCAGAAGTAAATAATAATATAAGAGGGAAAAAAGACTCAATAAATTTTACGATTTTTATAGTTAATTCTTGCAAAGATAGTGTTAGTATTTCCTCTTGACTAATAAAAGTCCAAGCTTCTAAAATAAATATTGGTTGTTTTATTGAATTATTGTCATTTTTATCATAAATTTCTGTATCATTAAAATCATAAGTTTTATAGTTAAAAGTTTTTTCAATGTCTTTGGATCAGACGTTTTAGTATAAAAAAAATCAACTGCATTATTTTCTATATTGAATATTTTACGATATTTAACCATGTCAATTACAGTTTCATGAAACATAAAAGACATAATTATATCATATGTTTTTGTTGAATTACATAATTCAAAAATATATTTTTTATCCTCTTCAATATATATATGTAAACTTAAACTTTGTTCATCTAATTCACTAGAGAAATAAATTGGAGTTTCTTCAGAAAACCATAATGTGTACCAAACGTGAGTCATTTCCAAAGAAGCAGCTTTAGAAAAAGATGTCTCATAAAATTCTGTTTTTTTTGATTTTTTTAGTTATTGGTCTAGATAATCGTTTATTAATTTTTTCTGCCAAGTAATTCAATTGTATTTCTAGATAAAATTTTAATTTCTTATATTCCGAAAACGACATATGGTTAATAGGTTTATCATCAAAATATTTTTGTAAACACTGAAATATATCTTTCGTAAATAATGGTTTTGAGTGATCTTGTTTGTATTGATAATTATTACTCATGTTTTGACTAAAATATTTGATATATTCTAATGTGGGCAAATGAGAAAATTATCTAAAGTTATCATAATTGATCAAACATTTGCCCACCCTACAGAATATGTTTATTTTACTATTTTTGTGTATTGGTTGAAAAAAGTAGAATTACTGATTTTTTTGATGTAGCGATCGCTTTCTATTCTTTGGCGGTATTTTAATAAACAAGAGCTATAATGATATGTAGATTTAATTATCTACAATTTTGACTATGAATATTATAAACATGAGTGAAGAAGCAAACAACTTTGAATCTGTACTTGAGACAGTCAGAAAAGATAAAAATACAACTGTTATTATCAGAAGCGATGTAGAAGATGCTGTCATTATGTCCAAAAGTTATTATGACAGTTTAATGGAAACAATTTATCTATTAAAATCTCCTGCTAATGCTAAACATTTAGAAGAAGCAATTTCAGAATATAAAGCAGGAAAAACACAAAAACATGATTTAATCTAAGTTATGAACAAAAAAACTGAGTTTTCTTTTAATAAAGAAAGAAGAGTTACACCAGAAGAAAATCAGAAATTTAGACAAGCTATTTCTGAACAGTTTGGAATAAAGTTCAGACGACAAAAAACAATAAAACAACATGAAGATGACCAGAAATTATAGTTATATTTTGATATGCGATCGCTAAAATTTATCGAAAGTTATAATTACTCATTCAAAATTTCATTTAATAAATCCTCACTTTCTTTAACTCCTATTAAACCCTCTTCTTTTGCTTCTTTTGCTTTTAAACTTAACATTATATCTTCACAAAATTCTAAATAGTCGTCAATAGAATCATAAAACGCTTGACACGCTTCTTCTAAACTTTTGCCTGGAAATGTAATCACATCTTTAATATCAAGAACACGACCAAAAAATATACCACTATCGAGATCAATCTCAATATGACCTTGATAACCCTTATAAGTTAAATTGTCTTGCATTATTCTTCAAATAATCAACCTTACATAATCTATTTTACCCTTAAACCCACCACAATCAATACATTTGACCCCTACCCGTAGGTAAACAAACGGAATTAAAATGCAAAAAATCCATGATTAAAATGCAAAAAACGGATTTTAGATAAAACTTTGTTACATTAGCTACAAAAGTTATCAGACTGTAGCGTTTAAATAGGTACAACTCGACCAGATGGAGGGTTTACCCTGTGGTGCCAAGTACCCAAACTCAAAACAAACAAAAGTTAAACAAATTTGAAAAGATCAAGGCCGAAAAAGATGGACTCGATATAAAAGACCAACTCGAACACTTTGCCCGGATCGGTTGGGAAGCAATGGACAAAACCGATCTCGAACATCGCCTCAAATGGGTGGGCATTTTCTACCGTCCCGTCACCCCTGGCAAGTTCATGTTACGGATGCGGATGCCAAATGGTATCCTAACCAGTGACCAAATGCGCGTACTGGGTCATATTGTACAACGATATGGGGATGATGGAAACGCCGACATCACCACCCGACAAAACCTGCAACTAAGAGGTGTTCGACTCGAAGATATCCCCGACATCTTTAACCGTCTCAAAGCGGCCAAAATGACATCTATGCAGTCGGGAATGGATAACGTCCGTAATATTACTGGTTCTCCCATGGCCGGGTTAGATGCAGATGAACTCATCGACACCCGTGAATTAGTCCAAAAAGTGCAGGACATGATTACTAACCACGGGGAAGGGAATTATGAGTTTACTAACCTACCCCGAAAATTCAATATTGCTATTGAAGGGGGACGAGATAACTCCGTTCACGCCGAAATTAATGATATTGCCTTCGTTCCTGCCTATAAAGACGGTGAATTAGGGTTTAACGTGGTGGTTGGTGGCTTTTTCTCCGCTAAACGCTGCGAGGCTGCCATTCCCCTTAATGCTTGGGTTCCCCCCACCGATGACGCTGTGATGGGGTTATGCCGTGCCATTTTAACCGTATTTCGGGATCATGGACCGAGAGCCAACCGTCAAAAGTCTCGCCTGATGTGGTTAATTGACGAATGGGGCTTAAATAAGTTCCGTTCCGAAGTTGAGAAAGCATTAGGCTATAAATTAGCCCCAGAAGCCAAAAAAGACGCAATTGACTGGGAAAAACGGGATCATATTGGTGTCTTCCCCCAAAAACAAGCAGGTTTAAACTATGTGGGGCTTCATATTCCCATTGGTCGTTTATACGCTGAGGATATGCTAGACTTAGCCAGGATAGCAGAAGTCTATGGAAATGGTGAAATTCGCCTCACTGTTGAGCAAAATGTCATTATTCCCAATATTCCTGACGACAACTTAGAGCCATTTTTAGAAGAACCCATCTTAGAAAAGTTCTGTATTAGCCCAAAACCCTTACAACGAGCCTTAGTTTCCTGTACGGGGGCGCAATTTTGCAATTTTGCTCTGGTGGAGACGAAAAACCGTGCGTTAGCTTTGGCTAAGGAACTAGATGAAGTCTTAGAATTACCCCAAACCGTCCGTATTCATTGGACAGGTTGCCCCAACTCCTGCGGACAACCCCAAGTGGCCGATATTGGCTTAATGGGAACGAAAGTTCGCAAAGATGGCCAAACCGTCGAAGGGGTTGACCTATATATGGGTGGAAAAGTGGGTAAAGATGCTCATTTAGGCACTTGTGTGCAGAAAGGTATTGCTTGCGATGATTTACTCTCTGTTTTGTCCGATCTCTTAATTGAAAATTTTGGGGCAAAACGTCGGTAACAACATGGGTTTAACACTGTTAAACCCCTACGGAAACTAACTGTTCCGAAGTTCCCTAACACTTGACTTTAAATCTTATTTAACTACATCGAGAGGAAAATAACGAAAATGCTCGGAGAAATGTGGTCATTACGTGGACGATATAAGATCCTCCACTTGACATGGTTTGCCTTCTTTTTAACCTTTGTGGTCTGGTTTAACCTTGCACCCTTGGCAACCCAGGTAAAAGCTGATTTTGGACTAGAAGTTAGTCAAATTAGAACCTTAGCTATCTGTAACGTTGCATTAACCGTTCCTGCGCGGATTATTATCGGAATGTTATTGGATCGCTATGGTCCGAGAATTACCTATACATTATTATTGATATATGCAGCTATTCCCTGTTTAATCTTTGCCACCGCCCAAAGCTTTACCCAGTTAGTGATCGGACGGTTAATGTTAGGTATTGTGGGTGCCGGGTTTGTGATTGGTATTCGCATGGTTGCAGAATGGTTTCCCCCCAAAGAAATAGGACTCGCTGAAGGTATTTATGGCGGTTGGGGTAACTTTGGATCGGCTGCTGCTGCCTTTACCCTGCCTACTATCGGCGGTTGGTTCGCCTTTGGCGCACTTTCCCCCACCGGTGATCCCCTCCTCAACTGGCGGCTTTGTATCGCTGGAACGGGCATTATTGCTGCGCTGTATGGACTTTTATACTACAATAATGTTCAAGATCATCCCCCCGGAAAAACCTACCGAAAGCCTAAAAGTGCCAGAGGGATCGAAGTAACCACGAAAAAAGATTTTTGGTTTTTAATGGTGATGAATGCACCGTTATCAGGCATTCTCATGGTGTTAGCTTGGCGGTTAAACCGTATTGGCTTCTACGGTAACAATACCATGTATATTGTCTGGGCTTGTTTATTGGGGTTATATCTGTTCCAAGCTTATAACTGTTGGGTGGTGAATAAAGACTTAATGACCGGTAAGAAGCATTATCCGGCAAAAGATCGCTATCGTTTCTCTCAAGTTGCTATTTTAGAATTAACTTATGTAGTGAACTTTGGATCGGAGTTAGCGGTGGTTTCGATGCTTCCTGCTTTCTTTGAAGGAACCTTTACCTTAACCCCGGCCCAAGCAGGAATGATCGCCTCTAGTTATGCGTTTATGAACTTAGCGTCTCGTCCCGGTGGGGGTTTAATCTCCGATAAGTTAGGAAGTCGTAAGAATACCATGGCTGTGTTAACCTTCTGTATGGGTATTGGTTATCTAATGATGGGTAGTGTCGGTAGTAGTTGGTGGCTACCTGGGGCCATTATTTTAACCATGGCTTGTTCTTTCTTTGTACAAGCGGGAGAAGGGTCAACCTTTGCGATCGTTCCCCTGGTAAAACGCCGTATTACGGGGCAAGTTGCCGGTAATGTGGGGGCTTATGGAAATGTGGGTGCAGTGGCTTATTTAACCATTTTCAGTCTGCTGCCGGAATGGTTAGGAGGTGGCAATAACCCCAGTGAAGCGATTATTTCTCAAGCTAATAGTCTGTTTTTCCAGATAATGGGAACAATGGCTATTATTGTCGCTTTCTTATGTTGGTTTATCCTTAGAGAACCGGAAGGATCATTTGCTGAACACCATGAAGGGGAAGAAGAGGATCATCAGTTACCCCATGTTCCTGTGATGGAAAGTGATGCTTCTTTTGACTCTATTCCTAGAGGTTAACATAGACTTGTAGGGTGCGTTAAGCCAATTATAGTTTAGTGGAAAAAGCTACAATTTTTCTGATGGCGTAACGCACCAAAAGGCTTAACTCTGGTGCATTACGCTATGCTAATACACCCTACTGGACTAGGGGTTAAATTAAATGGATGTGGGCTTAATACTATTAAGCCCCTACATAATATTAAGCTCCTACAAAGATTTATTGAAAAATTAAGCTAATTTAGGCTTTCTTTTTTACTGTTATTAGCCTTTATTTTTTGTTTGAGAGAAATTGATTGTCTTAATCATATAAGCAATATGCGGCGATGAGCAAATTTTAACGATAAAATAGAAGCAGTTAGAGAAATAAAAGACGGAGAAAAGTAAGCAATATTGAGTTTAGAGAAACATTGGACTAAAACGCAATTGTTAAACTAACAATATAATACTCAAGAACCATCTAATACAATTATGGTTACTCAACTTAAAAACGAAACCACTTTAAACATTATTTATCCAGACAGCGATGGCAAACCCATGGCCGATAATACCCTTCAGTTTCGTTGGATTACTATGATAAAAGCAAATTTAGACTGGTTATTTGCTGATAATAATAATGTCTTTGTTGCTGGTGATTTACTGTGGTATCCCATCGAAGGTGATAATAAAAAAAGACTTGCCCCCGATGTTATGGTCGTTTTTGGTCCTCCTAAAAAAGAAAGGGGTTCCTATCAACAATGGAAAGAGGATAATATTGCTCCACAAGTGGTGTTTGAGATTCTTTCCCCAGGAAACACTCAGACAGAAATGAGCAGAGAATTGTTATTTTATGAGCGTTATGGAGTGGAAGAATACTATATTTATAATCCTCATAAAAATGAACTCACTGGACTCTTAAGAGGAGAAGAAGGGTTAGAAATTATTGATAATATGAATAATTGGATTAGTCCCCGTTTAGAAATTCGTTTTGAAACAACAGAACCCGAAGTAAAACTATATTATCCCGATGGTAATCCTTTTACCACTTATACTCAAGAAAAAAAACGGGCTGACAAATTAGCGGCTAAATTAAAAGAATTAGGAATTGACCCAGATGAACTTTAAATTAATGTCACAGCATAAGCAATTTCTTGTCTTGATAATTCCAGGTTTTCTAGTAACAAGTTCACTGTTACTAACCACAACAAGTTTCGCTCAAACTAATCCTAATGGTAGTTGGTTAGATCAAGAGGAAAATTGGAATCAACCCAATAATTCTATCCCTAAAGCACCAGTAGAAACAGCAACTAATTTTGAGTCTTGTCAGCAGACTATTCGTCCGGCTGTTTTACCCGAAGATAAATTAGTAGAGGATGCAGGTTGGACATTAACGAATGCTGCTCAAATTTATGGATCAACGACAATAATAACAGGAATGACCGATACAGATGGAATGTGTCGTCCCATGAATTTTCAAGTTTTTGTCTTCACTGATGGTCAGTTTTCTGGCACTTTGTCCCCCATTCCTATGACTTCTCGCACCGATGGGAGTCTGTTTAAATTTGAGCTTTATCGTGAGGGCATGATTGATGCTTCATTTAATCGTTATCTTCCCACCGATGCCCTATGTTGTGCCTCTCGTGAAAGTCGGATTTTTTATCAAGTAAATACTAACACCGATCGCTCTTTTTTAGTTCCTCAATTACCAGCAGATACCTATGATCGTCCTAAGTAAAATGTTTTGATAATTAAATTATTCTCCTTGTGTTGCTTAAAAAGACTATATTCAACTAGATAATCTATGACAAACTCTACTAAAACTCTCTGTCCTTACTGTGGTGTCGGTTGCGGTTTAGAAGTCCTGCCTCCGGCCCAACCAGGAAAACCGGTTAACCGAGATAGTGAAGGAACCCCAATCTGGCAAGTCAGAGGCGATCGCAACCACCCGTCTAGTCTTGGTAAAGTCTGTGTTAAAGGGGCAACGGTTAGTGAGTCGTTACACAAGTCTCGTCTGAAATATCCCATGATGCGAGACAGTTTAACCGATGAGTTTCGTCGAGTGAGTTGGGACGAAGCGTTAGAAGCTATTGTCAACCGTATGCAAACCGTTCGTTTAACCCAAGGGCCAGACGCTTTATGTATGTACGGTTCCGGTCAGTTTCAAACCGAAGATTATTATATCGCTCAAAAACTATTTAAAGGCTTTCTCGGAACCAATAACTTTGACGCTAACTCCCGTCTGTGTATGTCTTCAGCAGTGGCCGGATATACCCAAAGTTTCGGCAGTGATGGGCCACCCTGTTGTTACGAAGACTTAGAGTTAACGGACTGTGCATTTTTAATAGGAACCAATACCGCAGAATGTCATCCCATCGTCTTTAACCGTCTCCGTGTCCATCATAAAAAGAACCGTAAGGTTAAAATGGTGGTGGTTGACCCCAGATACACGAAAACCGCAGAAGCAGCCGACTTACACTTACCTATTAAACCCGGAACTGATATTGATCTGTTTAATGGTATTGCCTATTTACTCATGCGGTGGGGTCGCATCAATACCTTTTTCATCGATGAATGTACCCAAAACTTTTCAGCCTATGCTGAGGTTATCCGTCATTATCCCCCTGAGTTGGTAGCCCGTAACTGTGGTATTCGTGTCGATGAGTTAGAAAAAGCAGCCCAATATTGGGGAGACTCAGAACGGGTGTTATCCTTATGGTCAATGGGGATCAATCAATCTTCTGAAGGAACGGCCAAAGTTCGCACCCTGATCAACTTACATTTAATGACGGGAGATATCGGTAAACCTGGGGCCGGACCTTTTTCTCTCACCGGACAACCTAACGCCATGGGCGGCCGAGAAGCCGGGGGACTTTGTAATATTTTACCGGGGTATCGTGTGGTGAATAACCCTCAACACCGGGCTGAAGTTGAACAGTTTTGGAAACTTCCTAAAGGGACGATTCAACCGCAACGGGGCCGAACCGCTTGGGAAATGATCCAAGGGTTAGAAACCGGAGAGGTGGGTTTTTTGTGGATCGCAGCCACTAACCCGGCTGTCAGTATGCCCGATATTAAACGCACTCAAGCCGCCTTGAAGCGATCGCCTTTCACCGTTTATCAAGACGCTTATTATCCCACCGAAACCTCAGCCTATGCTCATATTCTACTCCCTGCAGCCCAATGGAGTGAAAAAACAGGGGTCATGACCAACTCAGAACGAATGGTGACCCTGTGTCCCCAGTTTCGTGATCCCCCAGGGGAAGCCAGGGCCGACTGGGCAATATGGGCAGAAGTGGGACGACGGTTAGGGTTTGAAAAAGCATTTAGTTTCAAAAATTCCGCCGAGGTGTATGGGGAGTTTGTGCAAATAACGGAAGGCCGCCCCTGTGATAGTTCGGGGTTGAGTCACGACAAGTTACGCACCTATGGCCCTCTGCAATGGCCCTATCCCGATGCTTGGCCCTGGTTAGAAGGAGAGGACTTAGAGAAACAAAACCGCACCAATAAGCGACTTTATACGGATTTTCGGTTCAACACCCCCGATGGACGGGCAAGGTTCGCCGCCTACCATTCTAAAGGGCTGGCCGAACCCCCTGATGAGGCTTACCCTTTTGTGTTAACCACTGGAAGATTATACGGCCATTGGCACACCCAAACTCGCACCGGACGCATTCCTAAAATTCAAAAGATGCACCCTGAGCCATTTATAGAAATTCATCCTAAAGATGCGGCCAAATTGAACATTGAAGAGAATACTTTAGTTGAAGTGCGATCGCGTCGAGGAAAGGCTCGTTTTCTGGCAACAATAACTAAGGCGATCGCTCCTGGGACTCTATTTATCCCCATGCACTGGGGCGCACTTTGGGCTGAGGATGCCGAAGCTAACGCTTTAACCCATCCTAATGCCTGTCCAACTTCTTTGCAACCAGAGTTAAAAGCTTGTGCGGTACAGGTAAGGGTTGCTACTGAAGAGGAATGGGTTTTGTTATCTGAACAACTCCCTCAACACTCAGTAAGAACAGTTTAGAGACGTCAATCAGAATGTAGAATTTAGAATGTAGAATTTAGAATTACCTCTACCTCAAGTTGGAGGCTTAAAACCAGGAAAACTCTTCTTCTCTTGGTCGATTGGATATGGCGAGGAAACCTCGCCATCCCTCGACCGCTTTCATCCCCTTGAAATAGGAGGCTTAGAACTCTTTATTAAGGGGGGAGTTAGAGGGGGGATCTCTCTAAAAATTATTGATTAACCCAACAAAGTTTATCAATTGTTTGTATACTCCATTACCTTCCTAGAGAAATTCGTCAAAAGTTAACAAGTTACAGGGTTATCTTAGGTATAGTTAAACTTAAACCCCTTTGAACTATCTTTGAGGCAATAGCCATTATGGCATCCAATCAAGATAAAGATAACTTCTTCTATCCCCATTATCCTTATCGTGGGGAAGTTAAACCAGAAAATGTACTTTTTAATGCTAATTTACAAGAATTCGCTCAAGAAGTTAGCTATATTTGTAACTTAGAAACCGCCGGAAAAATTAAACCTGAACAAGCTTATCTTAAAATTAAAAATCTTTGGACAAAACTGAGATTGTCTAAAGACGAATTGAAAATAGGAGACAATTTATTTAATCAAGAATTTGATGATGATAATGAGGACGATGACGATGAAACTTAAAGGATAGGTTGACCGATTGTCACCTCTAAAGCTAATAATAATGTAACTCTTTCATCATTGCTCATAATGTCCCGTTCTAAAGCGATACAGTATTATATAGTAGCTCGTCTTCTACTTGCTCCTCTGATGGTATGGACCATTGTCACTCTGGTTTTCTTGCTGTTACGAGCAACTCCTGGCGATCCGGCGGATGCTATTTTAGGAAATCGTGCGCCAGAAGCGACGAAAGAAGCCTTAAGGGAGAGTTTAGGCTTAAATAAGCCTTTGTTCTTACAATATATCGCTTATTTAGGGCAACTGCTCAGTTTTAACCTAGGAACCTCTATTACCAGTCAAGGCCAGTCGGTTTGGGAAATTATTCGTCAACATTTTCCGGCCACGGCGGAACTGACCTTTTATAGTATGGTCATAGCGATCGCCATTGGGGTGACTATCGGTATTTTGTCGGCCTCTCGCCCTAATACTTCGGTGGATGTGGGTGGGCGACTGTTTGGCATTATTACTTATTCTTTGCCTATCTTTTGGGTAGGGATGTTGTTTCAGTTAATTTTTGCTGTACAGTTACGCTGGTTTCCCCTAGGAACCCGTTTTCCTCTCAACCAAACCCCTCCGAGTGGTTGGACAGGGATTTATACTGTTGATAGTCTTTTTAGTGGTAATTTGGGGCAATTTTTCACTGCCGTCTATTACTTAATTTTACCTTGTTTTACCTTGGGTTTATTATTAAGTGGTATTTTTGAGCGCATGGTGAGGGTTAATTTAAGACAAACGTTGCAAGCTGACTATGTAGAGGCTGCTAGGGCGCGAGGAATCCCCGAAAGGCGAATTTTGTTAGCCCATGCCCTTAAGAATGCTCTCATCCCCGTTATTACCGTCTTAGGATTGACGTTTGCTGCTCTGTTAGGGGGTGCGGTGTTAACGGAAGTTACTTTTTCCTGGCCAGGGTTGGGAAACCGGTTGTATGAAGCGATCGCAGTGAGGGACTATCCCACAGTACAAGGAATTATGGTCTTTTTTGGGGCTATTGTGGTAGTGGTTAGTATTTTAATTGACTTAATTAATGCCTACATTGATCCTCGTATTCGTTATTGATCAAGTCAGCTTTGTGATCTACTAAGATTAGGATCAATTTGTTATAATCATCCTGAAAATAGAGGCAACCCAAAATGTATAAAATCCTAGAAGCAACCTATCATCAAGGAAACTTAATATTAAAAGATAAACTGAGTGAATCTTTAGAAGGAAAACAAATCAAAATTATTATCCTAGAATCTTGTGAAACTAAAAAAGAAAATTTTTTAGACAAAGTTAACCAACATTCCTTTAAACTTCCTCAAGACTATCAATTCAATCGAGAAGAACTTTATGACTAAACCCATCATTTTAGATACTAACCTTTGGGTTTATCTCTATTCCAAAGATCCGCTCAATAAATCTTTACAAGTAAGAGCATTAGTTAATCAAAAGTTTGAACTGATTATTGTTACTACTCAAATTTTAGGAGAACTGTTCAACGTTTTAACCCGTAAACAAATTATAGAACTAAAAGAAGCAAAACAGATTATTAGTGAAATCATCTCAAGTTTTTTAATTATACCGATTGAAACCCCCCAAGTTTTACAAGCCTTAGAAATTCATTCTCGCTATCACTATTCTTATTGGGATAGCCTAATTATTGCTACAGCATTAATAAGTGACTGTGAATTTATTTACTCAGAAGATATGCAAAACCAACAAATTATTGAAAATCAGATAACAATTATTAATCCTTTTATATAACTTATAGGCTAAACTGTATCAATATTTCTCAATACACCTGTACAAACTTATTTTAAACGATGAAATTCTTAAACAAAATTAAAACAATTTATAGACAAATTTTAACCCTAATATTAGTGGGGTTTTCTATTTTAACCATAACTGCTTGTGCGTCTCCTGTGGATCAAAATAGAGTGGTTTTATCCATTTTGAGCGATCCTAAAACCTTTAATGCTGTGTTATCTCAAGAGTCTCCCAATATTTTTGGGTTAACCTATGAAGGGTTAATTACAGAAAATCCGTTAACCGCAGAAAAAGAACCAGCGTTAGCCGAATCTTGGGATATTTCTGATGATAAGTTAACTATTGTTTTTACCTTAAGAGAAGGGTTAAAGTGGTCAGATGGTGAACCTTTAACAGCCGATGATGTTGTTTTTTCTTACAATGATTTATATTTGAATGAGAAAATTCCTAACAACTATCGGGATAGTTTTCGGGTGGGTAGTAACGGAGATTTTCCGACTATTAGAAAGTTAGATGATCGACGGATAGAATTCAAAATAACAGAACCCTTTGCCCCGTTTTTAGATAATGCCAGTGTTCCCATTTTACCGGCTCATATTTTGCGAAAAACCATTCAAGAAACTGATGCTGAAGGAAGTCCGAAATTTTTATCAACTTGGGGAACAGATACCCCACCAGAAAACATTATTGTTAATGGTCCTTATAGACTCAAAGAATATGTTACCAGTCAACGGGTTATCTTTGAAAAAAATCCTTATTATTGGAAAGAAGATAAACAAGGAAATGACTTACCGAATATTGATACTGTTATCTGGGCGATTGTGGAATCAACGGATACTTCATTGTTACAATTTCGATCTGGTAGTTTAGACTCTATTAGTGTTAGTCCTGAATATTTTTCTTTATTAAAACGAGAAGAAGATCGAGGTAACTTTAATATTTATAATGGGGGTGCTGCTTACGGAACTGTATTCATTTCTTTTAATCAAAATAAAGGTAAAAGAGACGGTCAGCCTTTAGTTGATCCCATTAAATCTGAATGGTTTAACAATGTTAATTTTAGGAAAGCTGTTGCTTATGGAATTGACCGACCCCGAATTATTAATAATATTTATCGCGGTTTAGGTAGTCCGCAAAACACACAAGTTTCTGTACAATCTCCTTATTACAATCAAGCTGTCGAAGGATATGATTATGATCCCGAAAAAGCCAAAGAATTATTATTACAAGAAGGGTTTACTTACAATTCACAAGGACAATTATTAGATAGTAAAGGAAATGAAGTTGAATTTAATTTAATTACCAATGCAGGAAACAAAATCAGGGAAGCGATGGGGGCGCAAATTAAAGAGGATTTAGGTAAACTGGGAATGCAGGTTAATTTTAGTCCTTTAGCGTTCAATGTTTTGGTGGATAAACTCAGTAACTCTTTAGATTGGGAGGCGCATATTATTGGATTTACAGGAGGAAATGAACCCCATTCTCCTAACCTTTGGTATACCGATGGTAACTTACATATGTTTAACCAAAAACCTCAACCGGGAATGAAACCCATTACCGGAAGAGTGGTAACAGATTGGGAGAAAGAAATTGAGCAATTATATATTGCTGGTTCTCAAGAATTAGATATGGATAAACGTAAGGAAATTTACAATGAAGCACAAGAGCTAGTGTCAGAATATTTGCCATTCATTTACTTAGTCAATCCTTATTCCTTAGCTGCGGTTAAAAATCGTTTTGAGGGGATTGAATATTCAGCGTTGGGGGGTGCATTTTGGAATATAGAAAAACTCTCGGTTAAGGATATTAGTGAACAATAACTTTAATTTGACTAAAACTACCCCGAAGCAATCTTTCTCCCTATAAGATTAATAATAGACCTCAAAAAAGCAGAAAATTTCTATGGATTACACCGTACATAACAAAATTGTCTCATTTATTTGGCAAATTGCTGATGATTGTCTCAGGGATGTTTATGTACGGGGAAAGTATCGGGATGTTATTCTACCCATGTTCGTTTTAAGGCGGTTAGACTGTCTCCTAGAACCCTCAAAAGAGGCTGTTTTAGAAGAGGTACGGTTTCAACGAGAAGAGGTGGAGTTAACTGTTTTAGAAGAGGAAGGGTTAAAGGATGCGTCGGGGTATGTGTTCTATAATATTTCGGAATGGACCCTACAAAAGTTAGTGAAAACGGCCACCAATAACCGTCAAATCTTAGAAAAGAACTTTAAGGCGTATTTAGACGGGTTTAGTGACAATGTAAAGGAAATTATCGCTAAATTTGACCTGAGAAACCAAATTAAGCGCATGGTAGAGGCCGATGTCTTACTAGATGTGTTACAAAAATTCATCGACCCCCGCATTAACTTGAGTCCCCATGCAACCCTGGACCCCGACGGTAACAAACTCCCTGCTTTGAGTAATCTGGGAATGGGATATGTATTTGAGGAGTTGATACGGAAGTTTAATGAGGAGAATAATGAGGAAGCAGGGGAACACTTCACCCCCCGTGAGGTGATACATTTAATGACACATTTGCTGTTTTTGCCTGTAAAAGATGAATTACCCCCAGTTATCACCGTTTATGACTGCGCTTGTGGTTCCGGGGGAATGTTAACGGAGTCGGAAGGGTTTATTAAGCATCCGGAGGGGAAAATTAAAGCGGAGAATAAAGCTGTCTATTTGTATGGTAAGGAGGTAAACGGAGAAACCTACGCTATTTGTCAATCAGATATGATGATTAAGGGAAATAACCCTGAAAATATCCGTTATGGGTCAACTTTAGCCACAGATGAGTTTAGGGGGATGACTTTTGATTTTATGTTATCCAACCCTCCCTATGGGAAGTCGTGGAAATCGGATCAAAAGTTCATTTTAGAAAAGAAAACGGTGTTAGACCCTCGCTTTGAGGTGATTTTACCCGATTTTAAGGGAATTAAGGCAACTGTCCCGGCCATTCCTCGGTCTTCCGATGGTCAGTTACTTTTCCTTATGGATATGGTGAGTAAAATGAAGAGTTTAACCCATAGTCCTAATGGTAGCAGAATTGCATCGGTGCATAATGGGTCTTCTTTGTTTACAGGGGATGCAGGAAGCGGTGAAAGTAATATTAGGCGTTATATTATCGAAAATGACTGGTTAGAAGCCATTATTCAGTTACCTAATAATATTTTTTATAACACAGGAATTACGACTTATATCTGGGTATTATCGAATCATAAAACATCTCAAAGACGAGGAAAAGTTCAGTTAATTGATGCTTCGGAAATGTATCGGAAATTAAGGAAAAATTTAGGGGCAAAAAATTGTGAGTTTTCGGCTGAACATATTAATTTAATTACTCAGTCTTATTTAGAGTTTGTTGACGGGGAAGTGATAGCAGAGGGGGACAATAATGGAGAAAAAACACCAATTTTAAGGGCTAAAATCTTTGATAATGCAGATTTTGGTTATTATAAAGTAACTATAGAAAGACCGTTACGATTAGCAGTACAAGTTACAGAAGAACGGGTTAAACCCTTACGATTTCTTCCTGCTTTACAAGATATTATGGAGTGGTGTTATCAACAATGGGGTGAGGATATTTATAGTCATTTAGCTGATTATAAAAAAGCCATCACAGAATACATAGAAAAAGAAGAGATTTCCTTAACGCCTAAAAATAAGAAAGCTTTGTTTGATATCAAAACTTGGAATAATCAACGGTCATTATTAACAGTTATGGAACAGTTATATCCTTTGATTGGAGATGATTTATATTTAGATTTTAATCAATTTATAAAAGTATTTGATAATGGGGTTAAATCCTTGGGGTTGAAGTTATCTAGTAGTGAGAAAAATCAGATTATAAATGCTATCAGTTGGCGAGAGGAAACTGCAGAAAAAGTTATTAAAAAAGTTCATAAAATAAAAGGTGAAAAATTAGAAACTTTATTAAGTCATTTAGAAACAACTGAGGAATATTTACAACATTTTGGTTATTTTCCTTCAGAGAAAAAAGGAGAATATATCGAATATGAGTCAGATAGTGAGTTAAGAGATACGGAAAATGTTCCCTTAACTGATAAGATTCATGACTATTTTATCAGAGAAGTATTACCCCATGTTGGGGAAGCGTGGATAAACTGGGATAAGACAAACATTGGTTATGAAATCAGTTTTAATAAGTATTTTTATCAACATCAACCCCTCAGAAGTTTAGAAGAAGTTACCGCCGAAATATTAGCATTAGAAGCAAAAACCGACGGGTTATTAAAACGCATCGTAGGGGCATAATATCATTATATCCACATTTTAACGTAGGGTGGGCATTGCCCACCTTACCAACTAGAATATAAGCATTGCCCACCGTATAAAGTCAATTAGATAAATTATTGATAATTTCCTCAATATTTACTTTTAATAAGGGCAAATCATCAATAATAATTAACCAAACTTCCTCTAAATCTATCCTCAGATAATCGTGGATTAAAACATCTCTAAATCCTGCAATTTTTCGCCAAGGAACATGAGGGTAAGTCTCTTTTATATCCTTACTTATTTGTTTAGTTGCTTCTCCAATAATCTCAAAGTTACGGATAACTGCATCTTGAATCATACGGTTTTGTTTAAAGCTTTCTTCTCCGTCTTTAGTATAAGTTTCTATGTTTTCAATACATTCTTGAATGTTACTTAAATAAAGTTTATTATTTTTCATAAGCTAATTGATTCTTGTAAAACTTGTTCTTTAATAAGTTCATGAAGTTGTTGAGGTTTAGCCACATCTACTTTACAGTTTAATAAGTCTTCTAATTCTTGAATTAAACTAATACGATGGAGTAAACTATGTCCTGATTCTATATCCATAAGAAAGTCAATATCACTGTTTTCTGTTGCTTCTCCCCTCGCAACTGAACCAAATATTCTAATATTACTTGCGCCGTATTTTGTCGCTATTTTGATGATAGCTTCTCGTTTTTCTTTGATATGTTGAAGATTTATTCTTGATGTTGGTTGCATTTTCGTAAAAAGATAATAGATTGGACAATAACCAGCTTACTAACTAGAATATAATAATTGATCGTAACCCACCATGTTAACCGTTTGGGTTTAACCGTGTAGGGTTTTAATTGTTGGGGTTTAACCATTGGGGGTTTAATTGTTGGGTTTTAACCGTGTAGGGGTTGAATCATATTCAGGGTTGAATCATATTCAACCCCTACGAGATTGTTTATTTTTTTACATATAAACCCGATGTTAATTATATAATAAACATGAATAATCATTAAACCAAGGATTTTAATTAATGGTTTCTTTTCCTAAGTATGACAGTTATAAGGATAGTGGGGTTGAATGGTTGGGAGATATTCCTAGTCATTGGGAGGTTATAAAAAACAAATATTTAGGAACAATTGTTAATGGTTCAACTCCTAGTAGTTCTATTCCTAGATATTGGGATGGTGATATTGTGTGGATTACTCCTAATGACTTAGGTAAACTTAATTCAACTTATATATATGACTCTGAGAGAAAAATAACAAATGATGGATTAAAAAGTTGCGGAACTCATATTACACCAATTAATTCTATCATTATTTCTTCTCGTGCGCCAATCGGACATCTTGCCATTACAAAAGTTCCTTCTTGTATTAACCAGGGATGTAAAATTATTGTTCCTAATTTATCAAAAATAGATCCTAGATTTACTTATTACTTTTTATTGACATTTAACTTATATATCAAATCTTTGGGAAAGGGAACTACATTTTGTGAACTTAGTTCTTATGATTTAAAGTCACTTAAGGTATTAAACCCTCCCATACAAGAACAACAAAAAATTGCTAAATTTCTAGATGAAAAAACCGCAGAAATAGACGAAGCAATTAGTTATAAACAAAGATTAATTGAACTGCTACAGGAACAAAAAGCTATCTTAATTAATCAAGCAGTTACCAAAGGACTTAACCCGAATGTTCCTATGCGTTATAGTGGGATTGAATGGTTAGGGGATATTCCTGAACATTGGGAGGTTAAAAGGGCTAAATATTTATTAAAAGAAATAGATGAACGTTCGCAAACAGGAAAAGAAGAATTGTTGTCAGTTTCTCATCTCACAGGAGTAACACCACGTTCTGAGAAAAATGTTACTATGTTTATGGCAGAAGATTATACAGGCTCAAAAACTTGTCAAAAAGATGATCTTGTAATTAATATTATGTGGGCGTGGATGGGAGCATTAGGTGTTTCAGATAGAACAGGAATTATTAGTTCTTCTTATGCTGTTTTTAGACAATATAATTCTAAAGCTTTTGATTCATGGTATTTAGAAAACTTATTAAGAAGTACAGCATACATAGCCCAATATAACAAACTATCAACAGGTCTTAGAGCCTCTAGATTAAGACTTTATTCAGATGTATTTTTAAGATTACCTTTGAAAATTCCTCCCAGAAAAGAACAAGAAAAAATAAAAGTAGTTGTTACTGAAAAGCTTAAAAATATTGATAGAATTATCAATCAAATTCAACAACAAATTGAAAAATTAAAAGAATTAAAACAGATATTAATATCCAATGCAGTAACAGGAAAAATTAAGGTATTGTAGGGACATAATAATATTATGCCGAAACTTTAAGCTATCAATAAACGATTGACAATTGACTCAAAATTGATTAATTAGTGTTATAATAAGAAGATGATTTGATTAATAAAAAATGCTTTCAATAAACCTAGACAAAGAAACCGAAACCTACTTAGTAGAAATCATTAGTAAAGAAAATATAACCTCAGAAGAACTTCTTAAACAGTTAATTTATCAACATTGGCAAAGTTTACAAACTCCGCAAACATTAGCCCAAAGACGGGGCGGCCATCCTCAACATTTACTACAAGACGCATCCCCAGACTTATCCTTACGAGAAAACCGGAAAAATGCTGTAGCTAATCACATTAAAAACCGTAATCAATCTTCCCAGTAATGAATAATTATCCTCCTGTTATTCTCACTGATAGTAGCATTTTAATCGCTTATTACAGTAGCAAGGATAACTATCATAACGCCGTTTGTCGCTTTTTTGAACAATGTACCAGTGAACTTATTACCACCACTGCTTGTGTCACCGAAATCATGTATCTTTTGAGTGCAGATTATCGGACACAAAACGAATTTCTTAACGATTTAGCCCAACAACTTTATCAATGTATTCCCCTTTTACCCCATGACTTTAACCGTATCAAACAACTCAATCAACAATATTCAGACTTACCTGGGGATTTTGCTGACTTATCCTTAATTGCTATTTCTGAAAGACTGAATATTTCAGCTATTCTTACCCTTGATAGTGACTTCGATATTTATCGTCGTTATCGCAAACAACCCTTTCAACGAATATTTTTAACTTAAATTTATTAAAATTATACCCAATATATCCTAGTAGACAGTAGGATGGGTTAGACGGCTATAATTGAAATTGTAACCAGATAATAATCATCTGTCGTCACCTACCATTTCAGTATTAGGTTTTGTTGGGTTTCGTTCCTCAAACCAACCTACTATATTTATTATTATGCCTAGTGAAACCAACGAAAAATCATTAGAAAATTCTATCGAAACCGCTTTAATAAATGCAGGTTATCAACAAGGAAACCCCAAAGATTTTAACAGAGAATTTGCCATTGATACCGCTAAACTTTGGCAATTTCTCGAAACCACGCAACCGGAAGAATTAGCCAAATTAAAAGACCATCATAACTGGGAAAGATTAATATTAGAACGCCTCAACCGTAAAATCTTAAAAGATGGAATTATCTCTGTTCTTAAAAAAGGAATTTACCTCGATAATGCCCATTTAACTCTACTTAATAGTCTTCCCTACAACGACTTAAACCCCCAAATAACAGCCGATTTTCAAAAAAATATCTTTTCTATTACCCGTCAGGTTTATTACTCCCGAAACAACCGAAAATCTATTGATATTGTTCTCTTTATTAATGGTATTCCTATCACCACATTAGAATTAAAAAATCCCTGGACAAATCAAACAGTTTACCACGCAAAACAACAATATAAAAATGATCGAGATCCCCAAGAACCTTTATTTAATTTTGGTCGCTGTTTAGTTCATTTTGCTGTTGATATCGATGAAGTTTATATGACAACTCATCTCGATGGCAAAAACACTTATTTTTTACCTTTTAATAAAGGCAATAATCACGGAAAAGGCAACCCAGTCAACCCCAACGGTTATAAAACTGCCTATCTTTGGACAGACATATTAACCCCCGAAAGTTTAACTAATATAATAGAACATTTTGCTATTTTAGTAACGAAAAAAGATAAGAAAACCAAGAAAATAGCTAAAAATTTATACTTTCCTCGCTACCATCAATTAGATGTAGTTAGACAACTGATTCAAAATACCAAAGATAACGGTATTGGTAAAACTTATTTAATACAACATTCCGCCGGTTCCGGAAAATCTAACTCTATCACTTGGACAGCTTATCAACTGATAGAAGTGTATCAACCAGGGGCAGATACACCCTTATTTGACTCTGTAATAGTTGTCACCGATCGCAGAAATTTAGATACACAAATTAAAGATAATATTAAACAGTTTTCTGAGGTAAAAAATATCATTACCCACGCAGAAAATAGTCAACAATTAAAAACAGCCCTAGAAAATGGTAAGAAAATAATTATCAGTACCATTCAAAAATTCCCCTTTGTTGTAGACAGTATTGAACAACTGAAAAACCATAATTTTGCCGTTATTATTGACGAAGCGCACTCCAGTCAAAGTGGGAAAGCTGCTGATAGTTTAAACACCGTTGTTAACAAAGATGGAGACGAAGCACCCGAAGACTTTCAAGATAAAATATTAAAAGCAATGGAAGGGCGAAAACTGAGTAAAAATGCTTCTTATTTTGCTTTTACAGCCACTCCAAAAAACACGACTCTAGAAAAATTTGGACAGCGTAATATAGACGAAAAATATCAACCCTTTCATCTTTATTCTATGAAACAAGCTATAGAAGAAGGCTTTATCTTAGACGTATTAGAAAAATATACGACCTATAGAAGTTATTACGAAATCCAAAAATCTATTGATGATAACCCAGTTTTTAACACAAACCAAGCCCAAAAGAAACTAAGAAAATATGTAGAAAGTCATAAACAAACCATTGCCACCAAAGCCGAAATTATGGTTAATCACTTCATAGAAAAAGTGTATAAAACCAAAATAATGAAAGGCAAAGCCAAAGCAATGGTAATTACCCGAAATATTGAAGCAGCGATCCGCTATTTTCAGGCAATAAAAACCCTACTTAAAGAATATAATGCCCCCTTCCAAGCTGTGGCTGCTTTCTCAGGTAAAAAAACAGTAGATGGTATTGAATACAGCGAAGACATTCTTAATAACTTTCCCAGTAAAGATATAGAAGAAAAATTCAACAGCGATGACTATAAAATACTCATAGTTGCTAATAAATTTCTCACAGGATTTGATCAACCCTTATTACATACCATGTATGTGGATAAAAAATTACAAGGAGTGTTAGCAGTTCAGGCACTTTCCCGTCTTAATCGCTGCCATGCTAAACTAGGAAAAAATGACACCTTTATTCTCGACTTTTTTAATAGTATCAACGAGATAAAAACTGCTTTTGATCCCTTTTATACTGCCACATCTTTAAGGGAACCTACTAATATTAATATTCTCCATGACTTAAAAGAAAACCTCGATGATGTAGGGGTTTATGAACAATCTGAGGTGAAAGAATTTAACCAATTATTCTTTAATAATAGCGATGCCGATCAACTTAGTCCTATTATTGATCTAGCTGCTGATAGATTTAACCAAACATTAAATTTAGAAGAAGAAGAAAAGATTGATTTTAAAATAAAAGCCAAACAATTTGTCAAAATTTATGGTCAAATGGCCTGTATTATTCCCTTTAACAATAGTCACTGGGAGATGTTGTATTGGTTTCTTAAATTTCTCATCCCCAAACTAACCGTTAGAAACCCGGAACAAGACACTTTAGACGAACTTTTAGAAAGCGTGGATCTGTCTACTTATGGTATCGAAAGAGTCCATTTAAACCCCGTCAAAATTGACCTTAACGACGACGAAAGCGAGATAGAACCCCAAAACCCTAACCCCCGTGGTTATTACCCCTCAGAGGCAAAGCAAGACCCCTTAGATGAGATAATTAATGCTTTTAATGAACGCTATTTTAGTGGATGGGATGCCACCCCAGAAGAACAACGGGTTAAACTGCAAACTATTATTAACCATGTTTGCAATAACCCCCAATATGAAAGTCAGGTTATCAATAACCCCGACGAACAAAATAGGAATATTGCCCTACAAGAGATTATCCAACAAGCAGTTAACGCACAACGTCGCACCAACTTAGATTTGTATAAACTGTATGCCTCAAATTCTGAATTTAGACAAACCTTCAACCAAATTATCATTACATTTTTGCTGAATAATCAAGAAGTGTCCTAATACTACTCGGTTAAGCTCAAAACCCTAGCTGAGACTGCAAGGGAGCTCCGGAGCAGGGGGCGGGGGAGAAAACCGAAAAGCCCTCTCCTCAGCGAAGGTCTCCTCAGCGAAGGTCTCCCTGCTCCTCTGCTTGCCTTAAAGAAAAGTCAAAATCCTTAACCGAGTAGTATTGAGAAGTGTCCTAAAATAAAAGGGCTTAATATGATTAAGCCCCTAGGAGTATTTTAATGTCTTTTGGTTAATGTTTTAAGCAGCAGCTAACCCATGAGAAGACATTTTCATGATTTCACGGGTAGAGAAACCAATATGACTTAAAGCTTCTCCATAACTAATCATGAAATCTTCAACTAAAGCTTCTTTTTCCATTCCTAAGATTTCGGCATCCTTTTCAACTTCGTTGAGCATTTGCCAAACAATGGGTAAATTTTGTTTATTTGCTTCTTCTAATTCTGCTTTTGAGGCTTCAAAATGCTCTTTTAACCAGACTTCTCCAAAATTGAGGTGAGTATATTCGTCCTTAACCACCCCTTCAGTAATTTTGCGAGCAAAGGGATCAGCCACGGGGATATAAATATTATAAGCGGCGATCGCAAAGGCTTCGATGATCAAAGATTGAATTAATAAGCAAGTAACAATTTTTCCTTCAGCTTTTGCCCTCTGGAAGTTCCCATGAAGTTCCGAGAAAAATTTCTGAGCGTAGTCCATATCCGGAGTCACGTTCAAATTCCTGCCACAAGCTTGAAAGCCCTTTTTATGGCGGTTTTCCATTTTAGAGAGACGAATTAACTCGGCCTCATCTTCCGGGAGAAGTTGCGCCATATCAATGTAATTTTGATAAGCTTCTTGTTCCCCTTCGATGACAATAGCATTGATGCGACTGTAGGCATCTTTATAGGTTTCGCTGTTAAAATCAAGCTCTGAGCGTAAAGCAAGCTCTTGCATAAGCTATTTTATCTCCTGTGGTTTATCAACTAAGTTAGTGGCTAAATGGGTTTCCTTAATCGAATTAAGGAAACTAAGGGTATAAGTATGGGCTAACGGGTGTTAACCCTGGGCTATTGTCCATAGTATTGGTTCTACTCTAATGTATAAAGTTTAAACAGAAAAGACAAATAAGCAAATATGATTACAGAACAACTCATCACTGTCGGTTCGGTCGAATGGTTTTATCGCGAAGTTATCCCCACCAACAGCAATAATAAACCCCCAGTTATTCTGGTTCATGGGTTACCGAGTCATAGTTATACCTGGCGTCGGGTGATGGAAAATTTAGGAGAGCGGGGGTTCACAGCGATCGCCCCTGACTGGCTGGGTTCTGGGTTTTCAGCTAAACCGGATAAACGGGACTTTGCTTATACCCCTGCTGCTTATGCCAAGGCATTCGGCGAGTTTCTCAAAGCACTCGAACTACAAAAAGTGTCTTTAGTGATGCAGGGGTTTTTGGCTTCTGTCGCCTTAGAATACGCTTTTAACCATGCTGATACCATTGAACGCTTAATTATCCTTAATACCCCCTTATCCCCTGACGTTAAGCTACCTTGGTTAATGCAGCAATGGACAATTCCCTTTATGGGGGATATGGTTACCCAAGATCCCTTATTGGTCGATCGCACCTTAGAAAAGGGGAGCGGTTTTGTCATTGAAGATAAAGATTTAGATATTTTTCGACAACCCTATCTTAAAAGTTCGGCAGTGGGACGGGCGTTACTGACAACCACTAAAAATCTGAAACTTTCTCAAACCCTCAAAGACATCGAAACTAAGTTTTCGAGTTGGCAAGTTCCCACCCTCATCCTCTGGGGAATGGCTGATCCCTGGTTATCGGCCGATATTCCCGAAAAATTAGCGGCCAACGCTTCTAATATTGAGATGATGAAGTTAGAAGAAGCCAAACATTATCCCCAAGAACATTGGCCCAAAGAAGTCAGCGAAGAAATTATTACTTTTTTACGCCGTCAAGTCGTTTAATGGTCACTGTTGCCTGTTGCCTATTCCCTATTGCCTATTCCCTCATAAAAACATTGACCAATTTACGCAATTCTTGAGAAAATCGACTGAGGAGTTTACTTAATATCATTAGCAAAACTTAGAATTATGCCACGTATTCGGTCTATTCTGTCTCTATTATTGGTGGTTGTAGCCATTTTCTGTGTCAGTTGTGGTGGCCAAAAAGCCTCTATCCCCACTACTTATGCCCCTGAGAAAATTGAACAATTACAGGTTCTCGTTGAACCCATTGAGGAAGCGAAAGAAAATTTTGATGTTCTCAAAGGGTTTATTGCCGATGAAAATTGGATCGATACCCGTACCTATATTCATGGTCCATTGGGGGGTCTTCGTCAAGAAATGAGTAGTTTAACTCGTTCTTTGTTACCCAAGGATCAAAAGGAAGCCACAAATTTATCTAAGTCATTATTTACTGACTTAGAACGGTTAGATGCGGCTGCAAAAGAACGTAACTCAGCAGTGGCGCAACGGCAATATGGCAAGGCAGTCAATGATTTACAAAGTTTCTTAGATTTAGTTCCCAAAAGCTAAATCATTTTAGTTATAACATCTGTAGGGGCATAATTATTATGCCCCTATAATTATGGAAACTTCTTAACATCAATATGACTCGTATTACTATTATTGGAGCCGGCATTATTGGAGCAGCGATCGCCTATGAATTAAGTTTAATTAAGGGGTTAAAAATTACCCTCATTGATGCCAAACAACCTGCTTCGGGATCGACGGGGGCAGCTTTGGGGGTTTTAATGGGAATTATTAGCCACAAAACGAAGGGACGGGGTTGGAAACTTCGTCGCCTTAGTTTAGAGCGTTATGCTACTTTAATTCCTGAGTTAGAAAAGGCAACGGGTCAGAAAATGCCTGTTAATTATCAGGGAATTTTGATGTTACGTTTTGCCGATGATCCCCTAGAGAGATGGGAAACCTTAAAACAAGTTCGCCGGGATGGCGGATACCTTCTAGAAATTTGGGATCAAAATGAGCTATTAAAACGCTGTCCCCAGGTACAAAATGACCGTGTGATTGGGGCTATTTATTCCCCTCAAGATCGACAAATTAACCCCACTATTTTAACTGAATCTCTTGTTTTAGCTGCGTCTCAAAATGGTGTTAATTGTCAGTTTGGTGTCGAAGTTCAAAGGATTCTCAAGCCTTCAAATAAGGGTCAATCCTACAGTATTAAAACCCCAGACCAGACCCTAGAAACCGATTGGTTAATTATGTGTGCTGGCTTAGGATCAACTCCTTTGATTAACCCATTAGAACCCATGGTTAATATTAAACCTGTTCTGGG
>NZ_PRLH01000188.1 GCF_003013815.1 Cyanothece sp. BG0011
TTCTGAGTTGCTGTGGCCTTCGGGGCCGGTTTCAAACGTAAATTAACTAAAACTCAGAAAAAATAGAAATAATGACTTTATAGAGAGAAGTTTCGTCCCTAATGATGGTTTCTTCTCTCTTTTTTCAGCTAAAATTATCAACTAATTCAGTCGTTGGGACAATTTTTATGATGGATAAGTTTATCCAAGCTGCGATCGCTGAAGCTAAACAAGGGTTAAAAACGGGGGTATTCCCATCGGTTCAGTGTTAGTCAAAGATAGTAAAATTATTGGTAGAGGACATAATAAACGAGTCCAAGATGGTGATCCCATTACCCATGCAGAAATTGACTGTTTAAGGAATGCTGGACGCATTGGTAATTATCAAGATACGGTACTATATTCGACGTTAATGCCTTGTTATTTATGTGCTGGTGCAGTGGTTCAATTTAATATTAAAAAAGTCATTGCAGGTGAATCAAAAACCTTTACAGGGGCGAAAGATTTTATGGAGTCTCATGGGGTGGAAGTGATTGATCTTGACTTAGCAGAATGTAAAGATTTGATGAGAGAATTTATTGAAAAAAATCCTCGATTATGGGACGAAGATATTGGTAAATAATATAATACGAACTCTGATTATCAAAGGTTACTAACGAAGACAGGCAAGAGGCAAAAGGCAACAGAGAGGTTATGTTAGTCTAATTTTAAAGTCTTTTGCATTCCTGTTGAGTAGGGGAATGAACCCCTACAACTGATTAAACTGAGTTTATGCTAGGACAGGAACAGGAATATTAAGGTGAGGATAAAGAGGAAAGCGATCGCATAATGCCTTAACTCGGTTTAAACAATCTTTTTTAACCGCTTCATCGTTGCGATTGAGTAAACAATCAGCGATAATATTACCAATTTCGGTAAATTCTTCAACCCCTAATCCTCTCGTGGTCATAGCTGGCGATCCCAACCTTAAACCACTGGTGACAAAAGGAGACTCAGGATCGAAAGGTACAGTATTCTTGTTAGCGGTAATATTAATTTCACTGACTAAGTTATTTGCTTCTTTCCCGGTCATGTCAATGCAGCGTAAATCAATTAACATTAAATGGTTGTCAGTGCCACCAGAAACCAGCTTAAAGCCTCGTTGTGTCAACTGATTAGCTAGAGCTTGAGCATTGGCAATTACTTGGCCAGAATACACCTTAAACTCAGGCTTAAGGGCTTCTCCGAAGGCGACTGCTTTCGCTGCAATCACCTGTTCTAATGGGCCCCCTTGCGTACCAGGAAAGACCGCCTTATCGAACTTCTTGCCCAACTCAGGGTTCTTGGTCATAATTAAACCACCCCTTGGCCCTCGTAGGGTTTTATGGGTAGTGGTTGTTACGACATCACAGTAGGGTAAGGGGTTAGGATGATGACCACTGGCTACTAAACCAGCAATATGAGCAATATCAGCCATGAGGTAAGCGCCTACTTCATCGGTGATCGCTCGGAATTTATCAAATTCAATAATTCTGGGATAAGCAGAGTAACCACAGATCAATAACTTAGGCTTCTCTTTTTTGGCTAATTCTAAAATAGCATCGTAGTCTAATCGTTCGGTGTCGGGACTTACGCCATAATGGGATACCTCGAACCATTTTCCTGAAACATTGACGGGGGAACCGTGGGTTAAATGGCCACCGTGGGATAAGTCCATCCCCATGATCTTATCGCCAGGGTTGAGAAGGGATAAGAAAACGGCAAAGTTGGCTTGTGCGCCGGAATGGGGTTGCACGTTGGCGTGTGCCGCACCGAATAACTCTTTAACGCGATCGATGGCTAATTGTTCGGCTTTATCAACCCATTCACAACCGCCATAATAACGTTTTTTCGGTAATCCTTCTGCATATTTATTGGTCAACACCGAGCCTTGTGCAGCTAAGACGGCGGGTGAGGTAAAGTTTTCACTGGCGATTAATTCTAAATGTTCCCGTTGCCGTTGTAGTTCCCCTTGGATCATGGCAGCAAGGGTGGGATCGGTTTGGGCTAAAAAATCTAAATTAGTATCAGTCACTGTTATTCAATCCTTTCGTTTTGGCTTACGGTGTTCCCAACCCCCAATTATACTTAATGTTTGCGTTACGGTTCAATAATACAAGATCAGTTTAATATTCAGGAGTCAGAATGCAGAATGCAGAATGCAGAATGCAGAATGTAGAATCTTTTCAAACTCAAGTTACTATAATCAAATCATGGTATTGATAAGTGTTTGATTTATCGTGACGGTTGATTTTTCGGGATATTTAGAGGCAATCTGCAATAATCCTAAGTATACGCAGTGGTGGGAGACTTACACTGTTACGGATGTTGTGGGCAAAGAAATCTCTAAACCTAGAAATGATAGTAAAACGCGATCGCCTTTTTTATTGGATTTAGATTTAAAGGTGCAAACAGTTCCGAAGAAGGAAGAGAGAGAAAATAGAGAAGAAGAAAAAGAAAAAATAGAAAGATTGGGGGTTTTAGAAGGTTTACGGAAATATGCAGCCAATCATGTCTTATTACGAGGAAAACCAGGATCGGGCAAGTCGACGGCGTTGGTTCGGTTATTGTTGGAAGATGGTGATCTTGCCCGAAGTCAAAAGGCAAAAGGCAAAAGTTCCTCACTCAGTTGCGGCGCGATCGCACAAAAGGAAGATAATATTAAAATTCCTGTATTGGTAGAACTTAGATCCTATAAAACATCAGTTCTAGATTCAATTCAAAACTTCCTATCACAAAATAAGTTAAATGTCAATACATCTGACTTAGAAACTTTATTAAAAGAAGGTAAATTGCTGTTATTGGTGGATGGGGTCAATGAGTTGCCCTCTGATGCAGCTTATCAAGATTTACAGCAGTTTAAGCAGCAATATTCCAAAACTCCGATGATTTTCACCACGAGAGAGTTGGGGTTACGGGGTGATTTAAACATTGAAAAAAAGCTGACGATGGAACCGTTAACGGAACCTCAGATGCGGCAGTTTGTTAAGGGTTATTTTGAATATTATAAGTTGCCTGAACAAGAAGCTGAGGCAATGTTAAAGCAGTTAGGGGGAAGAATTAAAAAGTTGGAAGAGACTCCTTTGCTGTTATGGATGTTATGTTCTGTTTTTGTACAGAATGAGCAAATTCCTGACAATTTAGGGGAGGTATTTCGGGTGTTTACTACCTGGTATGATAAAGAATTCAAAAAGAATGTTAGCCCAAGAATCACGATTAAATCAAAAGCAGATCCCTCAGTTTCAAAAAAGCAAATCGAAAAATGGCCAGATGTATTGCAATATTTGGCTTTTGAAATGACGAAGCGTAAGAATGAACCTGTCATCAGTAAAGCAGAAGCTCAGGAAATTTTAGGGGAATTTCTAACAAAATTAGGAGCTATCTCTGACCCTCTTATTAATGAGGTATTTTTAGAAGATTTGTTGAATTATCATCTCTTACAAGAACGGGGACAGGATGACATTGAATTTCGTCATCAGTTAATCCAGGAATATTATGCTGCAGAAACCCTAGTGCTAGAGTTTGATAAGCTAACCGATGAACAGTTGCAGTGGGACTATCTTAATTATCTCAAATGGACGGAACCGATGGCAGTGGTTGCAGGGTTATTGAGGGAGAAACCGCAAGCAGTTAGGTTAGTTAAGTTGGGGTTAGCAGTGGATTTACAGTTAGGTGCAAGGTTATCAGGAGAGGTAAATGATACATTTCAGGGTGAGACAGTTGATTTAGTCAAAAAGTTAGAGATTCCAGCATTATATAAAGTAGAGTTGTTGGGAAGAACGAAGTCTGACAAAGCTATTGAAAGTTTAGAAAAGGCTTTAAATGACTCTGATTATTACATTCGTAAAGAAGCAGTTTCTATATTAGAGGAGATTGGCTCAAAAACTTTTACTGAATCTTTTATTTCCGATTTGAATAACAATTTTAATTATAGTTGGGGCAATGATCCATTGAGTGATCTTGAGGAAGTTGCGGTAATATTAGCATCAAATAAAGGAGTTTTTTTAAAAGAGTCTCAAGATTTGATTATTGCTCTACTCACACTCAGAAGATGGATTATGATGAAAGCATCTCAAGCAATATCAAAATCAATTTTTTCAAAAGCAGATATCAAGCAGTTAATATCAGGTTTAAATGACTATGATTGGAATATTCGTGTGAGAACAGCCAACATATTGGGAGAAATTGGATCACAAATAGCGATTTTACCGTTAAACGATTATTTATTACATAATGATAGACAATATCTCAATCATAGTTTTTCTGATATCCTTAAAGCTTTAGAAACCATTCAAGATAAATGTCAAATCTATCAAACCCTTTGCTTACCATTCCTAAAAATCCCTCAAAATTCCCTTATCTCTGACACTAAGTTAACAGAATATTGCTTAAAATATAAACAAAATTATGATAAATCAAGACAACTAACTCAAGCAGGATTTACTCTATCGAACCCCCAACAACTCAAACAAACTATTCAGCAAATTATTAACCAGAATATCGTCAGTCAACATCAGGAAAATGATTATGGAATCTTGTACCACGTCAAAGGAGAATTAAACAGTATTAATGATGAAAAATTAACCATAATTACCGTTTGGTTAAAACGCAAAATCGATCAGAAAATTCAATTGATTAGTTTAAAAATCATCTCAGATGATGATGAAAATGAAAGTTAACACAAAACAGGATATCATCACCTTAATTCAACAAAATAAAAAACGCTTTCAAGACTTTGGAGTGTCCCGTTTAGGGTTATTTGGCTCATTTGTCAAAGAACAAGTTAATCAAGATAGTGATGTTGATGTCTTGGTCACATTTCATCCTCATTTAAAAACCTTCGATAACTTTATGAGTTTATCAATTTTTCTTGAAGATTTATTAGAACGAAAAGTTGATTTAATTACCCCTGAATCATTAAGTCCTTATGTTGGTAAAGAAATCTTACAAGAGGTTGAATATGTCTCCATCTTCGAGCGATTATTTAAGACATATATCAATCAGGTTTCAGTTGTGAGAAAATTAGCTTTATGGATTTAACACTGTTAAATCCCTACAAAGAAGTATTTGTAGGGACATAATACTATTATGTCCTATATTTTTGATGAAACTAATTATTTATAATATAATAGGTGGCTGAAAAAATAACATAATGAGTAATCTATATCAACCAGTTTATCTAACTCAAGATTTCCCAAAATATAACCTAAAAAAAGGTGATACTGCTATATTAGTAGATATTGTTCCCCATCCCCAACAAGGAGAAGACGGTTATGTATTAGAAATTTGTGAAGATAAAAACGACTCAATTAATATTGTTATTGTTCCTAAATCTACTGTTAAAATGATGACTAATACAGAAATTTTTATTTCCTATGCTTGGGGAGGAGACAGCGAAACCCTCACCAATGAACTAGATAACGCATTTCAAGCAAAAGGAATCACCATTATTCGAGATAAACGAGACTTAGGTTATAAAGGATTAATCAAAGAATTTATGCAGCGTATTGGACAAGGAAAATGTATCATTGTTGTTCTTAGTGATAAATATCTCAAATCTAAAAATTGTATGTTTGAATTGATAGAAATTGCTAAAAATGGTGAGTTTTATGACAGAATTTTTCCTATTGTGTTGAGGGATGCCAGAATTTATGATGATTTAGAACGCTTAGACTATTTACAACACTGGGAACAAGAAAAAACTAAATTACAAGAAAAATATAAACAAATTGATTTAGCTAATAGTTCAAAGATTATGGAAAGTCTGAATTTATATGATGAAATTAGACGGAATATTGATAATTTAACCGACACTTTAAAAAATATGAATACTTTGAATACAAAAATGCACCAAGAATCAGATTTTGAGGAGATTATTAAAGCTATTGAAACCAGATTAAATGAAAAGTAAAAATAGATTTTAAAATATTAAAATAAATCTGAGTGAGAACCTGAACGAACTAGAAAAAGATGACTTTCTGTAATTTTATAAATTAAAATCCAATCAGCTTCTAAATGACAATCTCTATATCCATTCCAATTACCTGTTAAAGCATGATCTTTATATTTCGGTTCCAATACTTCATTATTGAGTAATTTTTCGATAACTGCTTTCAGCTTTTCCATATCTTTACCACGCTTTTTTAACCGTTTAATATCTTTTTTAAAGCGAGTTTCAAAAATAGGAGATAACATCAGATATCCAACTCATTATAAAGATCATTTTTATCCTGACAAATGGTTAAATTTTGTTTTGTTTCAACATTATTGATCGCTTCTTGTGTTTCCTCATTAAAATCATCAATAGTATAACTTCCTTCTGCGATTCTTTTTTGTTTTTCAACTTGCTTTAAAAAGTCACTATTTTGGTTAATGCTAGGAGTGATTTCATTAACTAAACGAATCTTATCAACAGCAGATAGTTGTTTAGCAAGTTCTAAGACTAACTCTAATGTAATATTTTGATTCATTGATTTATATGTTATCTCTACTATAATTTAGATCCCTTTCTAAGTATAACATTTTAAAAATTTTCACAACTGATTACTAATTGCTATAGCTACTTAATTACTATAAAATTGTTGCCATGAAAAAAGCGTTTAGATCGCCTCTAAACGCCTCATATTGCTTCAAAAAATAATATCTTATAAAGCATTCGCACCGGCAACAACTTCCATTAACTGTTGCGTAATGGCTGCTTGACGGGCTTTGTTATAAGATAAGGTCAGCGTTCCGATTAATTGACCAGCATTGTCACTGGCGTTACTCATAGCGGTCATTCTGGCAGCTAATTCACTAGCGGCAGCTTCTTGCAGGGCTCTCAATAACTGGTTATTGATATATAAAGGTAACAAAGCGTCTAAAATTTGAACCGGGTCTTGTTCAAAGATCATGTCTTGAGGAAAACTACTCATATCTTGAGCGACAGTTTGCCGTTCAACGCCTAATTTACCTTCTTTGGTAACTAAACGGAAAATTTCATCGTCTTCTGTTTCTAACCCCTGCATGGTCAACGGGGCTAAGGTTTGCACCACGGGACGAGAACTAATTAAAGAGACAAAACGAGTGTAAACTAACTCGACCCGATCCACTGTTTCCGATAAAAACAAGGAAAGCAATTCATCGGCAATGGTTCCGGCTTCATCGGCGGTAGGAATTTGGTTTAACCCTGTATATTTATTGGCAATGGGGGCTTCCCGACGGGTAAAATATTGGGTAGCTTTGCGGCCAATGGTAATTAAACGATAATCAATTCCTTGTTCTTTTAACTCTTTAATGCGTTGTTCGGCCCGACGGATGACATAACTGTTATAACCGCCACATAAACCGCGATCGCCTGAAACAACCACGATACCAACGGTTTTAACGTCTCTTTGTTGTAATAAAGGTAAACTAACGTCTGAGAACTTCAAACGGTTCAGTAAGTTAAACAGAACGTTAGCCAACGCATCAGCAAAGGGACGAGTCGAGATAACTTGTTCTTGGGCCCGACGCACTTTAGCAGCAGCCACTAAACGCATGGCTTCTGTAATTTTTTTGGTATTCTTGACCGACTGAATGCGATCGCGAATTGCTTTAAGGTTAGGCATAATGTGAGAGTGATTCTAAATTAATACTTACGTTCTACTTCAAAGTCAGTGATCTTCTGGAGATCACTGACTTAACAACTCGACATTACTAAGCACTAAAGGCTTGTTTGTATTCAGAAATAGCTTCTTTGAGTAAGCTTTCTGCTTCATCGGTGAGTTTCTTCTCACTCTTGATGATTTCAGGGTATTTAGGCTTACTGGTCGCAATATATTCTCTTAAACCAGAAGCGAAATCAGTGGCTTTATCCACAGGAACATCATCAATGTAACCATTGAGTCCTGCGTACGCAACCGCTACCTGTTCCCAAACTGCTAAAGGAGAGTTTTCCGGTTGTTTGAGGATTTGACGTAACCGTTGACCCCGTGCCAGTTGTGCCTGGGTAGCAGCATCTAAGTCAGACGCAAACTGAGAGAACGCTTCTAATTCAGCAAACTGAGCCAGTTCTAACTTTAACTTACCGGCCACCTGTTTCATGGCTTTGGTTTGAGCAGCAGAACCCACCCGACTCACGGAGATCCCTGCGTTAATAGCAGGACGGAAACCAGCATTAAACAGGTCACTGGATAGGAAGATTTGCCCGTCAGTAATGGAAATGACGTTAGTGGGAATATAGGCCGATACGTCCCCTGCTTGGGTTTCAATGATCGGCAACGCGGTCATACTACCACCTCCGAGGGCATCACTGAGTTTAGCAGCCCGTTCTAATAGACGAGAGTGGATGTAGAAAACGTCTCCGGGATAAGCTTCCCGTCCGGGGGGACGACGGAGTAATAGGGATAACTGACGGTAGGCTTGAGCTTGCTTAGAGAGGTCATCATAGATAACCAAAGTCGCTTTACCCTTGTACATGAAGTATTCTGCTAAGGTGGCTCCGGTATAAGGGGCCAAATATTGTAAAGTAGCAGGGTCATTGGCGTTGGCAGCAACGACGATGGTATAGTCCATTGCGCCTTTTTCTTCTAACGTACCAATCACTTGAGCGACGGTAGAGGCTTTTTGACCGATGGCCACATAAACACAGATGACATCTTCTGACTTCTGGTTAATGATGGTGTCGATAGCGATCGCTGTTTTTCCAGTCTTACGGTCACCAATAATTAATTCCCGTTGTCCTCTACCGATGGGAATCATCGCGTCGATCGCAGTAATCCCGGTTTGCATGGGTTCACACACGGATTTACGGGCAATAATACCAGGAGCAGGAGATTCAATTAAACGGGTTTCTGAGGTGTTGATATCGCCTTTCCCATCGATGGGACGACCGAGGGAGTCTACCACCCGACCAACCATAGCGTCCCCTACGGGAACCTGAGCAATTTTGCCGGTGGCTTGAACGCTACTGCCTTCTTGAATATCTAAACCGGTTCCCATTAATACCGCTCCCACGTTATCTTCTTCTAAGTTGAGAGCAATACCAATGGTTCCGTCTTCAAATTCTAATAATTCTCCAGCCATACACTGTTCTAAGCCGTAAATACGGGCGGTTCCGTCCCCAACTTGGAGAACGGTTCCCACATTAGAGACTTGAACACTTTGGTCATAGGACTCGATTTGTTCGCGAATAATGCTGCTGATTTCGTCAGGTCTGATACTAACCATAGTGGGATCTTTTTAGCAATTGAATGAATTACAATGGGTTAAACTTATGACGCTCCGGTCAGACTGATGCTAATGCGACGAAGTTGTCCGCGCAAACTAGCATCAAAGACTTGGGAGCCAACTTTAATAATGACACCGCCGATTAACTCCGGGTCATTATCGGTTTTCAACTCGACTGATTCGGCTCCGGTCAAGGCTTTAATTTTATCGATCACGTCCCGAC
Source organism: Cyanothece sp. BG0011 (assembly GCF_003013815.1). GTDB lineage: Bacteria > Cyanobacteriota > Cyanobacteriia > Cyanobacteriales > Microcystaceae > Crocosphaera. The sequence goes on from NZ_PRLH01000188.1 coordinate 9,410, forward strand.
GTTGGCGATCGCTCAATTCCGTTGAAGCGGTAACTTCAGCGAGAACCGTATTAGTGAGTTTTCTTAGCAAAGCCAAGTATTGTTCACAAATGGCTTCTAGATAAACGATTCGTCGTTTATCCACCAATAGCATGATGAAATTCCGTAAATAGTGATGAATATCATCTCCTAAAATACGATTTAGAACCGATCGCTTATCCTCATCCTTAATGACAGGAGAGCTAATAAATGCCCGTAACTCCGCAGAGTCTTCTAAAATTTCTAAAATGCTACGGCAGTCTTCCCCAACCGAGCGGGTAATGTCGTGGGATTCTGCGAGGGACATGAGTGCTTGAGCGTAAGGCTCAGCAATTTCTGAACTAAACAGTGATCCTTTCACCCTTAACCTCCTAACCTAGTGATACTGCGATCAATAAGTCGCTGTTGGGTATTGTTATCAACTTGTGCTTTCAGTTGACTTTCTGCTTTAACAATGGCTTGTTGTGCAATTTGTTTTTTCAATTGCGCCATCACCCGTTCTTGTTCCGAAGACAAATCGGCGGCGGCGGTTTCTTTGAGACGAGCAATATCTCGTTCGCTTTGTGCCTCAATTTCGGCTCTCACGGTTTTCGCTCTCTCGATGGCAGCTTGGCGAATGCGTTCGGCTTCTTTTTGAGCTTGAGCTAAGTTTTCTTTTTCTTTAGCTAACGCTTGGGCTGCTGTACGTTGTTGTTCTTCAGCTTCTTGAATGGCTTGGGCGATTTGATTCCGTCGTTCGCTGAGGATATTTCCCACAACTTTACGACCGTAAAAGACCAAAACCCCGATCAGAATAGCTAAATTGAGAATGTTACTTTCTAAGAAGTCGAAGTGGAAACCAATCAGAGATTCCCCTTCGGCGTGACTTTCAGTGGCTAATAATAAAAAAGGATCGATCATACCGGTTATTGAAGTCAACAGACAGCATCGTTATTTGACTAATTCTGGCCCTAAAAGTTTTTCTAGAATTTGACGACTTAAGGTATCAACCTGTTGTTCTAGGGTTTTTAGAGCCTCTTGGCGTTCCTGCTCAATTTCTTGGGCAGCTGCCTCTTTTTTGGCTATGGCTTCTTTTTGGGCTTCGGCGACAGCTTCTGTTGCCAGTTGCTTAGCTTCTGCTTGCGCTTGGGCGACAATGTCTTGAGATTCCTTGCGCGCCTGGGCCAATTGTTGTTGGTATTTGGCCGCTAGTTCTTTAGCTTCGGCTAACTGTTTTTTTCCACCGCCTTCGTTTTGGCGGATGTAGTCAGCCCTTTCGTCTAATGCCTTATTTAAGGGCTTGTAAAAAATGGCGTTGAGAATAATCGCCAACAGAACAAATTGCAATGCCATCAAGGGCAAAGTTGCATCAAAATCAAACATGGTTCACCCATCTACGTCTTGGTTTTCTTAACGCTTTTTTTGATGCAGAGACAGCATAAGTTGCTGCCTCTACCATTGGATTAGGTTTTAAGCGAAGGGGTTAGCAAATAAAAGAACTAACGCGATTACGAGACCGTAGATGGTCAAAGATTCCATGAACGCTAGGGTTAACAATAGGGTTCCGCGGATTTTTCCTTCTGCTTCAGGCTGACGAGCAATACCAGATACAGCCTGACCTGATGCGTTTCCTTGACCGAGTCCAGGTCCGATGGAACCTAAACCTACAGCTAAAGCAGCAGCGATAACAGAAGCAGCAGCAACGGTGGGATTCATGTTAATTCTTCCTCGATTGATTTTCTTGACAGTACAAATTGCAAGCTAATGGTTAGCTTAAGCGTTTAGGAGCGCGAAGTTTCCCTCTTGGGTGACGAAGTATTAAGAACTCCCAATCGGTAAGGATTTGAGATGTCGCCAGAAAATGATTGATTTCACTTTCCCCTATACAACTTCTCATGTTATTGTCTTACGTTTTGGTCATTTTTGTTCAACAGATATTCGTCTATCTCCTTTTTCTCCCTAAAGATTTTACCTTTAAGCGTGTTCTTCTTCTTCTTCGGACTCGATGGCCTCATGTATATAAGCCCCTGCTAAGGTGGCAAATACTAAGGCTTGGATGGCACTGGTAAATAATCCTAAGGCCATTAGGGGTAATGGCACAAATAAGGGGACTAAAAATACAAGCACCGCTACTACCAATTCATCGGCCAAAATGTTTCCGAACAGACGGAAACTTAGGGAGAGGGGCTTGGTAAAATCTTCTAAAATTTTGATGGGTAGGAGAACGGGAATGGGTTGGACATAATTGGCAAAGTATCCTAGTCCTTTTTTACTCAAACCAGCGTAAAAATACGCCAGAGAGGTTAATAAGGCTAACGCTACGGTGGTATTAATGTCGTTAGTAGGGGCTGCTAATTCTCCTTCGGGAATTTCTATTAGTCTCCAAGGAACTAAAGAACCTGACCAGTTGGAGACGAAAATGAATAAAAATAACGTCCCGATAAAGGGCAACCAAGGACGATAGTGTTTTTCTCCTAATTGAGTTCTCGCTAAGTCCCGCAAAAATTCTAGAACGTATTCCATGAAGTTTTGCATTCCACTAGGAACCCTCTGAATATTACGGGTTGCTAGTAACGAAGCGATAATCAATAAGGCAATCACTACCCACGAGGCCATAAATACCTGTCCGTGTAGTTTTAAATTGCCAATCTCCCAATACCAGTGCTTACCCACTTCTAAGGCAGCAAGGGGTAAGGTGTCTAAAATGCGTAAACCATTTAACATTGTCATTGGGTAGAATTTACCGAATCTGGTTACGAAATTAAGGGTTAATCGCTGTTAGACTCTAAGTCCATGACACTCTGAATCGTGTAGGCGATTATGGCGACTTTATAAGTCAAAAATCCCAAGAAAACTGGGAGTATGTGCAGTTGTTGCCATTGACTGGCTACAATAATCGTGGCCGCAAATATGGCTAACCCTTTGGTGCCAACTTTTTGCTTGGATGTGCCAATTTTTTCTACTTCTCCTGCCAGCAATTTTAAATAAACAATGCCCACGCAAGCCCCTAGCAGGTAGTTAAGGGCTAAATTTAGAGAGTAGAAAATCCACACAGACACAAAAATAATTCCTGTTAAGACTAAACTCAATAGCAACAGGGAACGTTGCAGTCGATAATAGTCTTCCATGGAATCAGTTTTAGCTGGTGCTATTTCGTCAGTTTGGGATGTGGTTTCAGTCAATGGCATACAGTCACAACGAAAGTGCTATAAAACGTTTTATAGCAAACCAGTGGTAATAATATCACGTTGAGGTGACAACTTAAATAGGAGAGGGTTAAGTTTCCATCACGAAATTTAGATAATTTTGGCACATTCTCCCTTGCCTCGAAGTCACAAGTCACAAGTTTTTTCTTATCGTATCGTCTAAAGAATACCCATTACCTTGGCTGGTAGTGGTTCAAGTTTCATGACATTTTAGTTAGGTTTTTTAAGGTTAAAAGGATGAACTTCCTGTTCCTTGAAACATGACCCAAGATAAAAAGAAGTTAATCACGAAAACAGCTAATAAGGATGTTACCACGGCCGTTGTTGTGGACTGACCGACTCCTTTGGCTCCTCCCGTGGTGGTGAGTCCCCAACTACAACCAATAACCGCAATCAAGCCTCCAAACGCAACGGATTTAATAATAGAAGTGACTAAATCCCATAATTCTAAAAAGTTGCGGACTGAGGTTAAAAAAACATAGGGAGAAATATCATACAATCCATTGGCAATCAATAATCCTCCTGTCATTCCTGTTAATAACGAAAGGATATTTAAGACGGGTAACATGACACAACAAGCTAAGACACGAGGCAATACTAAATAGTCAATGGGGTCAGTTTTGAGCATATATAATGCGTCAATTTGTTCGGTAACGCGCATGGTTCCAATTTCAGCAGCAAAGGCTGAACCGACTCTTCCTGCTACGACAACGGCGGTTAATACGGGGGCTAATTCTCTGGTTAAGGCTAAGGCTAACACTCCCCCAACGGTTGAGGCTGCCCCAAAACTGATAAATTCTCTGGCGACTTGAATGGTAAACACCATCCCCACAAACCCGGCGGTAATTAAGGCAATGGTCACAGATTCTGGACCGACGACACTCATCTGTTCTAGGGTATTTCGTCGGTGAATCTTCGTTTTGAGCAGATGAAAGAAAACTTGACCCCCTAATAAAATTGCTGCTACTAATCGCTCAAACCAAATGCCGAGTCCTCTTCTTGTATGGGTTGGGTTTGTCATTACTCCTCACGAGGTATGGTTTTTTTTAGTTATAGCTTATTCTAGGGTTGACATCCGTTATCGTTGGGTTGGGGTGGCAAGAGAGCTTCGGAGTGGGGACAAGGGGAGATTATTTTAAATTATTTGTGGTCTCCTAATATTGCATTTTGTAACAAATTCTCATTAATTTAATATTTAAAATAATTAATCATCTAAACATAAGTCTTGTTTATTTAAAATAGCGATCGCTTACCTATCTAACTTAAATACTAATAAGTTATAAGAGTTGTCACCAACGGTAAAAAAATATGCTACTCTCCAAACTAGATTGATTTTTTTGTGTAAATTAGGGACTAAAAATGTACAATAAAATCCTAGTTGCTGCTGATAATTCTCCCATAGCTGAGCAAGTGATTGAGGTGGCTCTGACTTTAGCTAAGGGAGTTAATGGACAATTAATGTTAGTCAATGTTTTATCCCAAAATGCTGAAGATAGTCCCATTAGTTTTGCTCCCTATGCTAGTAGTTATAGTATTGATTTGATTGAAAAATTTAAAGAAGATTGGCAACAGTATCAAAAAGAAAGTTTACAGAAATTAGAAAATTGGAAACAAAAGGCAAAAAATATGAATATTAAGGCAGAATTACGTCAAGAAAATGGCAATCCTGGCCCTATTATTTGCCGTCTTGCTAAAGAATGGGAAGCTGAATTAATTGTGATAGGACGTAGGGGACATTCTATGGCCAGTGAGATTATATTAGGCAGTGTCAGCAGTTACGTTATCCATCGTTCTCATTGTTCGGTTCATATTGTGCAATCGTAAATTGAATTTTGCACATTTTTTTTGTTAATAAACGTGCTACTTTTAAGAAAAAAAATTATATAAATTAAATTCTGTAGGGGTTTAACCGTGTTAAACCCTCACAACTATTTTGGTTTTTTTTGGTTATTAAAAACCCATAACTTTAGCCACCTGTGATAAGTCAGGGTTAATGCCAGACTTCACTTGATTGTTACTATGTTGAATCGCACAGTCAGGATCTTTTAAACCATTGCCTGTCAAGACACAAACCACTGTCGCTTCAGCCGGAACGCGATCGCGAACCTTCAATAAACCGGCCACCGAGGCTGCACTGGCTGGTTCACAAAAGACCCCTTCATGGCCTGCCAAAAGACGATAAGCTTCTAAAATTTCGTCATCGGTAACGGCATTAAATTCTCCTTGACTGGCATCCTTTGCCCCCCAAGCTTTGTCCCAGTTGGCCGGGTTGCCAATCCGAATGGCGGTGGCTAAGGTTTCCGGTTTAGCCACCGGTTGCCCCCCAATAAATGGGGCTGCCCCTGCTGCTTGAAAGCCCATCATTTTCGGCAATTTATTAATTTTTCCTATGCTATGATATTGACAAAATCCCATCCAATAAGCACTAATATTCCCTGCATTACCCACCGGAATACATAACCAGTCGGGAGCATTCCCTAAGACATCCACCACTTCAAAGGCTGCGGTTTTTTGACCTTCTAACCGATAAGGGTTGACCGAGTTAACCAAAGTCACCGGATAATGTTCGGCCATTTGTTTGACCACGGTTAAAGCATCATCAAAGTTGCCATCAATGGCGATGACTTCGGCACCGTATAATAGGGCTTGTGCTAATTTTCCTAAAGCCACATAACCATCGGGAATAATCACAAAGGCTCGCATTCCGGCTCGTCTAGCGTAAGCAGCAGCCGCCGCCGAAGTATTACCGGTACTGGCACAGATAACCGCTTTTGCCCCATCTTCTTTGGCTTTGGAGATAGCCATGGTCATCCCCCGATCTTTAAAACTGCCGGTGGGGTTTAATCCATCGTATTTAACAAAAACTTTAACTCCTTTGCCTACTTGTTGAGAGATGTAGGGAACCGGAATGAGCGGGGTATTGCCTTCAAGAAGGGTAACCACTGGGGTATTTTCTGTAACGGGAAGATAGGGGCGATAGGTTTCGATTAACCCCGGCCAAGGTTTAACGTCTGATGAGGGTGTGATAACTGTTGTCGATGGGGAGACTGAAGGGAACGACGTTAACGATTGAACAGTCATAGGGTTTTAGGTGACAGATTTTGATGAGTTAAGCTAAGTAGGCTTATATTATTTATTGTACCTTATCTGTATAAAGCAGTTATCAGTGACCCGTTATCAGTTATCAGAACATAATGGTTGTTAGTTACGTCTTTTTAGAGAATTCACTGCTCACTCTTGATGACCCCAGTTGATGAGTTAAGATAAGATCACTTATCATTATTTTCAGCATTAACCCATAGGATAAGTGTACCTCTTGGGTCTTAATTTCCCTAGAATATTAAACATAACATAGGTAACAAGAATTGTATGAGTGCAACCACCCTTGATGCTAGAGACTTGTTTCGCGCTGCTTACGAGAACCGTTACACTTGGGATCAAGATTTTCCAGGTTATACAGCCGATGTCACCTTTAAGGATAATGATCGCACCTTTACGGGTCAAGTGAGAGTGAATGGCGATATGTCCACAGAAGTCTTTAACATAGAAAACGAAGAAGCTTTAAAGCAAGTGAAATCCCAACTTTGGGAAACGGCCATTCATCGGGTTCGTCGTTCCTTTGAAGATGTTCATGGTCAAAATACGTTTCGTTATGGTGAGACAGACGAAAGCGGTGCTATAGAAATTCTCATGGGGGGAAAATCAGAAGGCGATCGCTATAAACTTCGGGATAATGAGGTGTGTCATGTTCACCGTCATATTCATGGGGTTGTGGTTACCATCGATACTTTCAGTAGTCACAAGACAGAAGATGGCTATCTTTCCCACCGTTATGACTCGATTTATCATGACCCAAAAACGGGAGAACTAAAGGGGGGAAAAAGCTATTTTGAGGATAATTACGAAAAAGTAGGGAATTACTACATTTTAACCAGTCGTGTCATTACAGGGGAAGAAAACGGGGAAACCGTAACCAAAGAATTCGGCTTTTCTAATATTAAGTTATTACAACCTGCCATGGTTTAAGGGGTTGGGTGTTGAGGATGAGAGAGTCTCTTATTTTTGACACCCAACTTGGCAATAATAAGAATTTCTAGCAGTATAATAAGCTTAATTGCGGATGTAGTTCAGTGGTAGAACGTCACCTTCCCAAGGTGAATGTCGTGGGTTCGAGTCCCATCATCCGCTTATTGTAGGAAATTAAATTTTTATAACAAAAAAAACAGTTAGTCGCGCCTTCAAGTTGAATCTTAGAGAATTAAGTCATTTTCCTTTGGGGTAATCTGACTCAATTCTTTGATTTGTCGGAGATATAGGTGACAAATCATCAAGAATGTCCTGTCTGGCAGCTAAACTAACTGCTCCACTGTTGTTCCCTAACCACCTACCATGATGAGGCGTATTACTAGCTAATACAACCAAACTTTAGGAACTTAAGGCAGAAGTTAAGCATTTCTCGATAAAAATAGCTCAAACCCAATAGTGGAGACTGTTTTGACGATTTATCCCTTTGACAATTTTTTGCTTAAGTTCGGATCGAAGTTCCTTAAGTTAGGAAATTAGGTTGACTTATGTCTTGCACCCCCCACACCCCCCACACCCCCCTTTAAAAGGGGGGCAGGGGGGGTTAGGGGGCAGGGGGGGTTAGGGGCAGGGGGGGTATAGAGGGCAGGGGGGGTAGGGAACAGACAATTTAACTCATCGTAAAGTATGCGAGTGGAAACCCCGTCGTCTAAAAACGTCGGGGAGGAAACGAGCATCAACTAACAAACAGTTGCTCCAACGAAGTCCGTTTCCTGTTTACAAATTAACCCCGTAGAGCGTTGGAGCAACACTACTTTCGAGGCAGTAAATTGTCCCAGTCGTTTCCAATTGAAATCGGAAACCGAGATTTGTCTAGCGGTATCACCAGAACACCAGCCATAGAAAACTTTGTTGGCTTTAACTGCTTTAACAAAGTCTCCTTTTCTAATGCCATGACGGGTAATAGTTCCTCCGTACTTTCGTCTTTGTCCACCCTTGCTTGGTAGCATCAAGTGAAGTTGACGACGGCTAACAGGAGGTCTTTTAATTACCATGAATTGACAGGGAGTAATTAACACTTGCCCTTGCCAACTATGTCCATGATTATTAGCTGAATGATGAGCTTTATATTCAAGGAATTGATAACAAGCTAAAGCAACACCATCAACAGCATGAGAACTAGGTGTTTGTTCTGCTTTGTCTTTAGACTTCTCTAACCTAAGATGTTTTCTTAAATTAGAAGTTTGCCATCCGTAAATAGTATGAACATTAGCCAAATTTTCTAATTGTTTGAGCATCCATTTCTGTCCTACCATAACGGCTGAAAATCCTTTTCCTGATCTTGCTCCTTTCCGTCCAGACGTTAAGTCAACATCGGCTTTGACGTACTCAAAGTAAATATCAGTAACAGGAAATACTTTACACAATTCTTGAATTACTTTCAATTCAAGTTGTCGATTAGCTCTAATTGAAGGAGGTAATTTACCTTGCTTTCGGTTATTAAATCGTTTTTGACGGTGCGCTCTTAAGTGAAAAGGTAACTTACGGTTAATACGTCTTCCTCTCCTTCCTCGTCGCATCATTCGACGATTATCCATTCGTTCTTGAACCTTCTTAAAAGGAAGTTCAAGATGAGCCGTAAATAGAGTAAATTTAGCTGATTGAAGGGCTATGCCGGAAAAGTTATTGCCTGGGTCGTTTCCTAGAGAAATAGGTTGAGTTTTGCTATCAGCAAGTTTAGCAATAAGTTGAACATAAAATTGTCCTAACTTATTAAACTTTTTGATAGCTTTCCCTTCTTTAATCCAACGTCTAGCACGACTTGCTTTAGTCGGCATTAACGGGTTTCCTTCTGGAGATAAAACTGGAATTCGATACATAAGATAATTCCTCAAATTAATGAGTTTATTGTGTCTTCGCCCACCTAATCTAAGATGTCCTTTCTAAAAGCGTTTGCCTAAACAAACTTACAGATAACTCAAACTAGACAAGTATTTGAGAGTGTGTTCCAAGACTAGGCTCTACGGGCTATTCAACGCTTACGTTGCCACTTTTAGGAGTAGCAATCCCTAACTTCAACGTAGTAAAACGAAGTAAGTTAGGGTTGTTGAATTAAATCGCTTCTCCTGTTAAACTAAAGGCACGCACCTCAGTAATTTTTACTTTAATTAATTGCCCTTTTAATTGGTCAATATTACCTTTAAAAAAGGTGAGTCGGTTGCCTCGGGTTCTTCCCATCACTTGAGTGTTATCTTTGGGGTTTTGATCTTCAACTAATACCTCTTCGATGCGGTTTAAGTACCGTTGAGATCGTTGGGCTGCTTTTTGTGCCACTAAGTGGTTTAATCGTTGTAAGCGATCGCTTTTAATGTCTTCACTTAGTTGATTGTCCCAAAGGGCTGCCGGCGTACCGGGACGGGGGGAATAAGCGGCGGTATTGAGTTGATCAAAGCCGATATCATCGACTAATTTTAAGGTGTTTTCAAACTGTTCTTCTGTTTCTCCAGGGAAGCCGACAATGGCATCGGCACTAATAGAAGCATCGGGCATATATTGGCGAATTTTATCAATAATTTGTCGATATTTTTCGTGAGTGTAACCCCGTTTCATCGCTTTTAAAATGTCATTATCCCCTGATTGAAAAGGAATATGAAAATGTTCACAAACTTTAGGTAATTCGTGACAAGCTTTAATTAAGCGTTCGGTAAAATAACGGGGGTGACTGGTGGCAAATCTCAGTCTTTCAATCCCCGAAATATCGTGAACTTGATAGAGTAAATCCGTTAACGTATGTTGATGTCTTCCCGTTTCGGTGACTCCGGGTAAATCTCGCCCATAAGCATCAATATTTTGCCCTAACAAAGTTACTTCTTTATACCCCTGTTTTCCTAATCGTTCCATTTCTGCATAAATTGCTTCTGGAGTCCGAGATTGTTCGACCCCTCTGACGTTAGGAACCACACAATAACTACATCTTTCATTACAACCATAAATAATGTTGACCCAAGCGGTAACGGTACTATCGCGACGGGGTTTAGTGATATCTTCGACGATATGGATAGGTTCGGTAGCCACCACTTGATTGCCGTCAAAAACCTGGGTTAATAAGTCTTGTAAGCGGTTGGCGTGTTGAGGACCCATCACTAAATCTAACTCAGGAACCCGTCTTAAGATGGTTTGCCCTTCTTGTTGAGCCACACATCCGGCTACGACTAGGGTTAAATCTGGGTGTTCGTGTTTCCGTTTTGCCTGTCTTCCCAGATAAGAATAAACCTTTTGTTCGGCATTATCGCGAATGGTACAGGTGTTATAGAGGATTAAATCAGCATTGTTGGGATCTTCAGACCATTGAAACCCCATATCTTCTAAAATACCGGCCATGCGTTCTGAATCAGCTTTATTCATCTGACAGCCAAAAGTGGTGATATGGTAACGGCGTGGGGTAGAGGTCATGGTCATGAGATTATTTTAAACGTCCAACTTTTTATTATAGTAGGAATATTAGTTTATTGCTTGACCTTTCAACCATGACAAGGATATGAAATAATAGCCCATAAGTTTAAAAAACAAACCGATTGATAGTTAGAGAGATAGGGTGGTGATTGATATTTCTATCTATGGGTTTTGATTATTTTATTAATTGCTTGTTAATCATCACATCAGTATCTTCGGAATTATCTCAATGAATATCTCATATTCTCCTTTGAATAACCGTTTGTTGGCTGCTTTACCAGAACGGGAATATCAACGCATTTCGCCTCATTTAGAGTTTGTTAATCTTCGTCTGGGACAAATTCTTTATGAAGCCAATACATTGATTAAATGGGTTTATTTTCCTCATCGATCAATCATTTCTATTGTTTCGAGATTGAAGGGAAATGTTACCACTGAAATTGGGTTGGTTGGTTATGAAGGAATGGTAGGAATTCCTGTTATTTTAGGGGGACAATATGCTACTAATGAAACAGTGGTACAAGTGGCTGATGGGGCGTTTAAAATTAACGCAGATATTCTAAGACAAGAGTTTCAACGGGGAGAAACATTACACAAAATCCTCTTATTATATACAGAAACACGGTTGCATCAAGTTTCTCAAGTTGCTGTTTGTAAGTCTCACCACTGTATTGAAAAACGGTTTTGTCGCTGGTTACTCTTAGTCCATGATGGGGTAGAAAATGATCGGTTATTACTAACACAAAAATTTATGGCACAAATGTTAGGCGTTCGTCGGGCTAGTGTAACAGAAGCGGCTAAAAAAATACAAGAATTAGGACTCATTAGTTATAAAAGAGGAGAAATAATGATTTTAAATAGAGCAGGGTTAGAAGAAAGGGTTTGTGACTGTTATCATCTGATTCGTCAGGAGTTTGATCGCCTCATGGCTCTCTCTAGTTTTGACGAGTAAAAGCTTCTTTTTAATCATCTTCCCAAATTAAAGAAAGGTTAGTTTTGCTTCTTTCTTTGACTAAAATTTCACCGACTTTTTGATAATTTTTGGTTAATATTTTCGGAATGTTTTTAAGAATCAAGCTATCTATGATTTCTTTCTCTTTTAAGGAAGCATTCAGATAAGTATCATCATTGAAGAAGATTGCTTTGTCCTGAGTCATTAAACGATGGTTAGGAATTTGGGACAAAACTTTATGCAGGAGTTGTTGTTGAAAATAAGGGAGAGAAAAAAGGATTTTATAGGGATTTCCATCAGGATATTCCGCAAAAAAATTATCAATTTCTTGCTGGACTAAAATTGCCGTCACATTTATAATTTGTTCAGACATGATCATCGACATCGTTGATAATTCATAAATATCTAGGCAAAGAGGAAATTTCCTAAAAATATTTACCTCATCCTAGACATAACTATTAAAAAAAGTCTGTACGAAGCCGTACATATTTCAGGTTAACTGCAGATTATTTCTAGACAAAAGAATAAGCTTTAACCTCGTTTAGTCCCCAGTAAACGAAGTAATTCATCTCTTACAAGGTGATAACATTCACAAGAAGCTTTTTCTAATGCGTCGCGGTTGAGAATGGTAATTTTTCCTCGGTTATAGCGAATTATTTTTTGTTCTTGGAGACCTCTGGCCGCAGTGGTCACTCCCGAACGTCTCGTTCCTAACATATTAGCGATAAATTCTTGAGTTAGGGGGATTTCATCGCACAAGACGCAATCGTCAACGCATAATAACCAACGAGCAAGACGTTGTTCTATTTTGTGCTGACGGTTACAAGCGGCGGTTTGAGACACTTGGGTTAATCGAGCTTGAATGTACAATAAGAGCAATTTTTGTAAGCTATTACTTCTGTAGAACTCTTGTTCAAGAATAGAACCTTCTAGCTTTAAAGCGGTTCCTGGGACTTGTACAATGGCTTGATTCAGATGCTGTTGTCCCCCTAAAATAATGGGTAAGCCAACGATTCCTTCTTTCCCAATTAAGCCGATTTCAGTGGTTGCCCCATTCTCCATAATAGATACAATAGAAATCATAGCCGAACAGGGAAAATAAGCAAACTCAATCGCTTGCGTTGGTTCATAAATAATGGTTCCTCCAGTTAAATCCATAGAAGTTAAATAAGGGACTAACCTTTCATAATCAACACGAGGTAAGGCACGCAATAAGCGGTTTTCAACTAAATTTTGGGGTAACACAGATAATAATTAGTCCAAAACGAATTGATGACAAGGGCAAGTTAGGGAACTGGGAATCAAAATCTGTTTTTCCCAAAAGAACAACAGTGATTTTTAGGGATTTTTGTCTAATGGTTGCAGAAAATATGCAAAATTAAGTTTTTTTTCAACCAACTATCATCATATATTCTTGTTAAGTTTGTCCGTACGTTATCGTACATAAATTCCTTTAAGTGATTCCACGGGGAACTATTACAGTGAAAAAGAGGACACAATCAAAGAAGAGAAAAATCTTAACATCACTCCCCTCCCCTAAAGGTTATGGGGTTTATAATGCGAAAAAACGATGTATTGAAATGCTAATGACGAAGACGACTCAACCCATTAGGGGTAAACACTTATTTTTCACCCTGTTTTCCCTTCCGCTGTTGTGGGGAGGAATCTTAGGCTTACCCGCAACAGCCCAAGATATTGATATAGAGGTGGGTATCGTACAACGGTTTGGCGAAACAGAAGCAGAAAAGTTGTCTATCAGTGCAACCAATGGGGACACTTTAACGGTTAAGTTTCAAGATACCCAAGGACAAACCCAAACCTTAACCACCACTCAACTCACCCTGAACATTGTTGAAGCGTCCTTACCTCAATCTTTGTTAAAAGAATACATTGTTTTGAGTGATCATGCTACCTTTGAAACCGCAGAAGATAGCGCCAACCAATGGCAAGACAAAGGGATAAAAGCAGAAGTTACCCAACCGGGGAGGTGGCAAGTTTGGGCGAAACGGGATGTTTATGAAACCCCGTTATTACGCCGTTTGTTGTTAAAAAATCTCAAAGAAAAAGGTTACAGTGACCCTTACTTAGAATCAGCTATTTTAACCTCTAAATCTCAAGCGACTTTTACCGTTGCCGGGAAAAAATATCAGAGTGATTATTTAGAGATTATTCCTGGTAAAAATCCCATTCAAGTGAGTCATTCTCAACAAAAAACACGACGGTATGGGGGTAGTTTGAAGTTACAACCCAATTCCTATGGAACCTATACTTTAGTTAATGATGTTCCTTTAGAAACCTATTTAAGAGGGGTGGTTCCCCATGAAATTGGACCGAATGCCCCACAAAATGCAGCAAAAGCGCAGACTATTATCGCCCGTACCTATGCGCTGCGTAATTTACGCCGATTTAAAGCGGATGATTACGAATTATGTGCCGATACTCATTGTCAGGTGTATTATGGGTTAAGTGAAACCAGTCCTAAAGCCGATCAAGCGATCGCAGCCACCAAAGGATTAGTGTTAACCTATAATAACGAGTTAGTGGATGCCCTTTATTCTTCGACCACAGGAGGGGTAACTGCCAGTTTTAGTGACGCTTGGAACGGGGAAGAAAGACCTTATTTAAAAGCGGTTATCGACTCCCCTAAAAATGTTTGGGATCTCAACCAAAAGTCTTTAGCCGATGAACAAGCATTTCGCAATTTTATTGGTTTAAAACAAGGGTTTAATGAGAGTGGACGTAGTGTTTTTCGGTGGAACCGTCAAGCGACTTTAGATAGTTTAACTCAAGATTTAAAGAGATATTTAGAAAGACGAAAACATCCCCTTGCTGATCTTAAAACTATCAAATCAATGGCAGTCACAGAACGCTCTGATTCTGGACGTATTTTAACCATGAATGTGCAAACCGATCAAGGGACTATTGAGTTACAAAAAAATGAGGTTCGGAGTGCCTTCGGTCCGCCGAGAAGTACCCTTTTCTACCTTGATCCGATCTATAATAGCCAAAATCAATTAACTGGTTATGCCTTTGTTGGGGGTGGTTTTGGTCATGGAGTTGGCCTCAGTCAATTTGGGTCTTATAATTTAGCAAATTTGGGTTGGAGTGCTGAAAAAATCCTCTCTTTCTATTATCCTGGGACACAAATTATTCCGTTAGATAATTCCATTGTTTTTTGGAGAGAAGCCGAATAAACTATTGTAGGGTGGGCAAAGATTTGCCCACCATCACTTTATCTGTCATTCCGAGGAACGAGGAATCTCTACAGCATCCTAATAATAATGCTTAGTGCTATAGTTAGATTAAACTCTATATTCACATCTATTAAAAGATTTGGTATTTTTTGATATAATAGTATTTCCATTTATCGTAACACAGTCTTCTAGACTGTACAATAAAGTTAGATCATTTCTGTTTCTAAATAACTTTCACATAACCTGATTAAATCTTCTGTATAAGCATTACGTTCTTTGATTTGGGTACTAATATAAATGTGTCTAACTAAAGTTAGAAATTTATAGATCATAATACTTTTTCTGCTTTCTTCTCCTGTTAGTTGAATAAAAGCTTCTTGCAATGCTATTTCTCGATCTTTTAAGGCTTGAAAATCACCCAAAACCCTTAAACTATATTCAGTAATATGGGCGATAAAATTACCAATATCTAAACTGGGATCACCATAACAATATAAATCTAAATCCAGTAAATATAGACGAGAGTGATTAATGATAATTTGATCAGCGTAAAAGTCTCGATGAATACCCAGAGAAGGAATATAAGATAAACTTTTACCTAAGCGATCGCATTCTTTTAAAATCTCTCTAATTCTATGCTTCAAATGGGGATATAATTCACTTACTAAGGGTAATTTTTCATATAAGATATGCAGTTCATTATCAATGGTATGATAGCGATCTGTTTTAGCAGGAAATTGATGTAATTTATAAGCAGCGTAAGCAATTTTCTCCGCAATAGTAACCCCGTCGGGTTTACCTAATAAAAGGGTGGTGGTATATCCTGGAACTTTTCGCTGTAACCACATTTTCCACTGAGGAATAACCCCAATAGGTTGAGGAACAGAAACCGTATCTAAACTGTAATCATCAAAGCCATTTTGCCAGAGATATTTTTGTAAATAATAACTTTTTGTATCCGTTCCCTTAAACCTTACTTTCCCTAGTAAACTAAATTCTTTTTCCCCCTTAAATTGATATTCGATTAAACAACGTTTTTTTGCTTTGTAACGTACGACTTTGATACTAGATAAAGTATTATTTTTGATTAATTCAGGAAAATAGTTGTTAAAAATACTTTCAACTTTATTCGGTGATAAAGCATCTTTGAGAAAGGATAAATTAGGATCAGAAAGTAGCTTAAATGAATCGTTAACTTGAATATTCATAGTTTAATTTATCTTATTGGTAGGGTGGGGAGTGCATCGGCTTGATCAGGTTATTGGGCAATGACTAATGGTTCAAAAGACTGGTTATTTTTATTACATTGAAGTTTATACAACTGGCAATATAAACCTTTTTTCTGTAATAATTCCCAATGGCTTCCTTGTTCTAAAACTTTGCCTTTTTCTATATACAAAATCATGTCTGCTTGAGTCGCTAACGAAAGATCATGGGTGATTAAAAATGTTGTTCTATTCTTAGCTAATCTTTGTAAGGCTTCAATAACAGCTTTTTCACTTTTTTGATCTAATCCTGTTGTAGGTTCGTCTAAAATTAAGATAGGAGTTTGACGAATAGCCGCCCTAGCAATAGCGATTCTTTGACGTTGTCCTCCTGATAAAGTTGACCCTCTTTCTCCTACAAAAGTATCGTATTTTTGGGGTAATTTTTCGATAAAATCATGGGCGTTAGCTAACTTAGCAGCTTTGATAATTTCTTCATCACTAATATTGTTCAGTCCATAAGCAATATTCTCTTTAATAGTGGCTGCAAACAAGATACTTTCTTGTAAAACCACACTCATCTGAGAACGTAAAGAGTTTAACGTATAATTACGAATATCTTGCCCATCAATGAGAATAGTTCCTGATAGGGGATCATACAATCTCAGTAATAAACTCATTAAGGTTGATTTTCCACTACCCGACTGTCCTACAACAGCAATAAATTGACCTGGTTTTACATCTAAATTGATCTTATTTAGAATAGAATGGGAATGATTGTAAGTAAAACTTACATCTTGAAACGTTATATTTCCCTGAAAAGAGGGGGCAACTTTGGCATTAGGTAAGTCTTGAATCTCTGGGGTTTCATCTAATATGTTTAAAATACGTTCCCCAGAGGCGGCAGCTTTAGCTAACCGTCCCGTATATTTGGCAAAATTTTGAATGGGTTTGAAACTATTTTTAAGGTAGGTTAAAAAGACAATGACATCCCCTGGTGTTAAGGCATCTCGTAACACTAACCATGATCCATACCATAAGACGATCGCCATTCCTAAAGCAATGATGCCATCCACTACCCGTTCTAAAGAGGCGGATAATTGTTGTGTTTGCACACTTTGAGTTAAACTCTGCTTATTTTGCCTAGCAAAGTTGTCAGCAAAGGCATTTTCTAAGGATAACGCTTGAATAAGCTTAATAGCTGCTAACGACTCCGATGCAGTAGCCGCCACTTCTCCCTCTTGTTGTCGTTGGGCCACAGAAGCAGCCCGAATACGTTGACTGAGACGTTGAGACGCAAAAATAAATAAAGGAAAGGTTAACAGCGATAATAGGGTTAAATCGGCATCTAACCAAAACATAACCCCCACTGTCCCCAATAATGTCATAATACTAATGACCAGGGGAAGTGTCGCTGTGATCAAAATTTCTTGCAGACGACTCGCATCACTACTCAAGCGAACAATGAGATCCCCACTTCTGGCCTGGTTATGATAAGTTAGGGACAATTTTTGCAAATGACGATACACCTGTTCTCTAACTTGGATCATCACCCGACTGCCTACAGTGGCTAAAGAAACCGTACTCCAGTAAGCGGAAAACGCCCTTAAACCCGTAATACTGATGCTTCCTAACGCACAAAGGGTTAACACAGTAAGGGGGCTTATCGCCTCAAAAACGGTCAATGAGGACTGATCTTGGATGAGAACATGGTCAAAAATAAATTTTAGGGGCCAAGGTTCGAGAATGCGTAACACCACATCCCCCGTCACTGCAAACATAGCTAACCCTAACCGTGACTTTTCCTGGCATAAATAGGGCCAAAAACGCGCTAAAATTCGCCCTAAACTGGGAATTGTACTTTTTAATGATTTTGTTGTCACCATTACTTATTTCTCCATTTCACTACGCAACTTTAATATTGATTTTTCTCCCTTCTCCCTTCTCCCTTCTCCCTGCTTCTTTTGCTAACTTCAAAATCTTCTCTACCACCTGATCCCAGGTATAATGATCGAGAATGGTTTGACGGGCAGATATGCCTAACTGGTGACGCAGTTGGGGCGATCGCATTAAACGTGCAAAGGCTTTTGATAAGGCGTTAATATCTCCAGGGGGACACAATAACCCATTGTTTTCATGCTTGATAACGTCGCTTATTTGCCCGATATTACTCGCTACCACTGGCAACCCTGCGGCCATGTATTCATAGACTTTTAGAGGGGAAAAATAGAACCTATCGAGGGGTGGATAAGGGGCAACGGCCACGTCCATTTGTTCTAATAGAAGAGGGATAGCGTAGGGAGGAACTGCCCCAGTTAACTGTACCACTGAGTTAAGATTTTTCTGATTAATTTCCGTTTGTAGGCGATCGCTTTCGGGTCCTTTGCCGATAATTAATAGTCTACTTTGGGGATACTGATGATGAAATTGTTCAAAGGCTTCTAATAAAATAGGTAAGCCATGCCAAGGTTTTAATGATCCCACAAAACCAACAGTAAAATAAGCATGAGGTGTTATCTTTTTAGGATGAAACCGATCAGCGTTTACCCCATTAGGAATAACTTTTATTTTGTCGGGGTTGTTAACATATTGACTGACATAATTTTTCACTTCATCTGATACAGCAATAATAGTTGTCGCTGCATTAAATACTTTGATGGCTACGGTTTGGGCTTCTTGCAAATGGACTAAACTACGGTGTTTTTGTTGTTCTAAAATCAAAGGTGCATTAACTTCTAAAATCCCAGGAATCCCTTTTTTTCTCGCATATTCCATTCCTCCATAACTCCATAAAGAATACCGTTCATATACGAGATGAAAGGGTTCTGCATAGTCTAACGCTGCATCTATTTCTGAATTCATGGATAGGGCAATTTTTTCTCTTAACCCTTGGGCTACTTTCGGAATGGGTAATAGTTCATGTAATTTTATGGCTTGTAAATCATCGGGTTGTTCATCACCAAAGCGAGGACTAAATAAATGGACTTGATGATTTTGTTTTAACAACCCTCTCATAATTTCTTGTACATGAATAGAACATCCTTTTTGTCCAAAAATAGGAACACCAGAATCAGCACAAACATAAGCAATACGCATCATTAATTACCTCATATTTTAAATTAATTCCTGGTCACTGATAACTGTTCACTTTTCACTGAAATAACTTCCTTAAAGTTGCAGCATTTTGCTCAATATTAAACTCAGTTTCCATCAGTTTTCTAGCTTTTTCTGCTAACTGAACTCTCATATTTTCACTGGTTAATAAGGTTCGCAATGCCATGGCCAAAGCTTCTGCATTATTTTGAGGAACAATTAACCCTGTTTCTTCATGTTTAATCATTTCAGGTATTCCCGTAACATCAGTTCCAATACAGGGAGTTCCTAAGGCCATTGCTTCTAATAATACAGTGGGTAAACCGTCCCTATTCCCATCTTTTCCAATAATATAAGGGGCAGCAAAAACCGCACTCTCTTGAATTAGCTTAAATACTTCATTTTGAGGACGCGGGCCAATAATTTTAACATAATTATCTAACTTTAATGCTTCAATTTGCTCCTTTAATTTAGTTTCTAAGTCACCGGTTCCCACAATTTGACAATGAAACTCACAACCCCATTGTTTTAATAAAAAACAAGCATCAATTAAAATAGAAGTGCCTTTTTTTTCGACTAAACGCCCTACAGAAATGATGAGAGGAGGACGATTTTTAGGAGATTGATAATTAAGTTGCGATAAATTCAATCCATTGTAAATTTTTTGCACTTTTTCAGCTACTTTTCCATAAGTTTGTTGCAAGTATTGTTGATTATAATAACTCACAGTTACAACAGTCGACGCATCCCTAAGTTTTCGGGTCATGTCATCAATATCTACACTTTCATGAAAAATATCTTTAGCGTGGGTTGTAAACGTATAAGAAACATCCGCAAAGTGAGACGCTAAGCGAGTTACACTGGTAGCAACTGAACCAAAATGGGCGTGTAAATGGGTAATTCCTCTTAATTTAACTTCCCTGGCCAACCAAGCAGCTTGATAAACTGTACTAGCTGACTCCCCTTGTGCCATAGATAGCTTACTCCAGAAATCAGGAACTAATTTAGCTAATTCTTGTAATTCTGCCCAAAAATAACTAGCGGCCGTCGGAGATAAACTATTAAGAGACTCACTAACCCGTCCCTGGATAGGTTTACGAATATAAGTCACACTGGCCCTAACTTGAGAAATACAGTTTTGAAAATGGCTGTCACAAGGGGGACGCAGGGCAAAAATATCGATATTTAATCCTGCTTTTTCATGGGCTAAAATTTCATTAACCACAAAAGTTTCTGAATAACGAGGATACCGTTTAACCACATAACCAACACGCATAAATTAAGTTCCTCACTGACTAAGTTTACTGTTGACAAATTGTTCTATTTTTTAGCTAACTTTGAGAAATCTAGGGTCATATCCTTCTAAAATTTCTCCTAAGTATTGAGGAATACGCTGTAATCCCTGAAAATCAATTTTTTCATGTACGTTAGGAGTAGCAACCTCTTGACATAACCACTGACTTAAAGCCTCAGAGTTAACATTATTAGGATGTAACAGATCAACTAACCCTAATGCTTGTAACCGTTGCGCCCGAATTAACTGTTCTTCCCTAGGTTGAATACGAGGAACAATTAACGCCCGTTTCTCAAAAGATAAAATTTCACAAGTGGTATTATAACCTCCCATGGCCACCACAAAATCTGCTTTTTCTAGCCATAAAGTGGGTTCAGAAACATAATCTAATACCTGTAAATTAGGTCTATTTTTTGCTTCATAATGTAACTGTTGACGCAGTTGACTGGGCATCAAAGGACCTGTTATGATAATTCCATGACTATTCTGGGGTAGCTCTGCTTGGGCGAACCCTTTTGCTAATTGATAACCGTCCTGTCCTCCACCTACCAAACAAAGGGCTAGACGTTCATATTTTTGGGTTATGGGCTGTTTTTCCTGGGATTTTGTGTAGTTTAAGCGATACCGTTGGTCTAAATACCCTGTGTAACGGATTTTCGCTGCAACTTCAGCAGAAAAATGGTACTCTTTAACGAGATCGTAAACATTGGGATTACCATAAATCCAAACGTTATCATAATAACGGGCGATCGTCTCTTCATTTTTAGCCTTCTTCCAGCTTGGGATAATGACCTCTGGTTGATCTAAAATATCCCGTAACCCAAGAATACAGTGAGTTTTACCCTGGTTGCGTAGATATTTCAAAGTCCGATCTAATTCTCCGATGGCCCCTCTAGGAACATTATCCACAATGAAGACATCCGGCTGGAAATTCTTCATGGTTGCGCGGATAACCTGCGATCGCAGTTTAATGATAGCATCTAAGGACATATCTAAGCGACGGGCTTGATATTGCCCCTCTTTGGTCTTATATAAAGCCGGTAAGGTAATATATTCAATGTTAGGATGAGTCCCCACCTTGGTCAGATCACTCATCCCACTGATCACCAGGATGTCTGCATTCAGGGGAGAATGGGCTAAACTTTGGGCAATTAAGAGATTTCTGCGTTTATGGCCTAACCCCATTGTATCGTGGGAATAAAGGGCAATTCTGACTTTTTTGGATTTTTTGAGGTTAGGCAAGGATTGAAGAGGGATAGTCGCCGTTTTAATCGTAGTTAAGGGCATAATTTGAGGAGGGTGCAATACAATAGGGTGGACAAAAAAGATAAAAGTATCAATAGAGGAGTCTCAAGAGAGGTTACATCATTAATATTTATGGCGTTGTTAAATACGGGATAACCTGGTCTTAGTATAAGGTCATAAAACCTGAGATGTCAGTCCCAAAAAATAGGGAAAAAAATCCCCTCAAAGAGAGGGAAATAGTCAAATCGTTCTACTTATGTCCTATTCTTTCTACTTATTTCTATGTTTATTCATACCCCTCTAACTCCCCCTATCCCCCCAACCCCCCTTTTAAAGAGGGGCAACAGGGAACTCCCAATGTTCACTAATAACTGATGACTGGTAACTGTTCACTGATTTAGTAGCTAATTAAAGGAATCCACTCATAACTATCCACAATCCCTTGAAAATAATCATTAATGGCCTCTCTTGAATAAGGAGTTACCCCGATTTCTTCTCCAAACCATCTGTCATAAATTTCTACCTGTTGCGGTTGATCGCTAATAATCCCTTCCATAAACTTCACTAAACTATAATTAACCATTCCTCGCCAAGCTGACTCATCTTCAGGAATCATACAAGCATAGGCTTCATACATATAAGGAAATTCTGGAACTACTTCAAATTGATCAGCATTATTATTTTCTAATTTTAATCCTTGTAAAACAATGCCATCCCCTGCGATCGCTTCAATTTCCCCTTTTTTCAGTTTTTCTAATCCTTCGGTTCTATCTTTAATGGGAACAAGAATAGCAGCCGGTTGTTGTAATTTAATAGCTTGTTCATTCGTGGTATTAGGAATCACCCCAATTCTACGCCCGGCTAAAGAGTCAATTGTCCCTAAATCACTGCCTTTTTTTCTGAAAATTTTTGTTCCACTGGCAAAATAACTGACGGAAAAATCAACAATTTCATCCCGTTCCCAAGTAAAAGTAGAGGAGGCACATTCGATGTCAATCTCTCTATTTTTAACTTTATCAAAACGATTTTGTGGTGTGACTTCTACTAATTTTAGTTGAATAGGTTTCCCTAATTTTTTTTCGATATCTTGACGAATAATTTCTAAAACATCAATAGAATAGCCCACCCATTCTCCTTCCTCATTGACATAGGCAAAAGGAATGGCATCTTTACGAGTTCCTGCGGTAATGACCCCTGTTTGTTTAATTTTTTCTAGGATTTCTCCAGCTAAACTTGCACTTTGAGAACTAGCCGTTAATAATAATGTCAAGGCTAATAAGACAAATTTTTTCCTCATCACTTGTTTCCTCAGACCATTTTAAGGTCATAGACTGCAACCTGATGAAGTAAGTTTCAACTCAATGCTGTTTTTTAGAAGAAGTTATCCTTAATAATTTATGACCGATTATTCTATTTTTGTTGAGGAAAGGATTCACCTTTTTTAGTCGTGTTTTGACTGACAAAATAAAAGAGATTTGCTATGGTGAAAATCTACAGACATAAAGGATTTACCCCACTGTGAGTTCTAATCATCTACCCAAAACTACTGCTTATGTCCGTATTACTCAACAGTCTTGGCAACAAGGACAAATGGAAGGAGAAGTCAGGGCCGCAGAATATCAATGGCGGTTTAAATGGCATTTTCGTCAGGGACAATTATCAGTACAACCGTCCTTAGGCCGTGCCTTAATTTATGAACCCTTGGGACGGTTTTTGGAGCGATCGGACTATCAATTAGAACCTGGGGGAGATTATGAGTTTACTTTGCGATCGCAACTTTAATAAAAATTACTCAGGGTGTCATCAGGAATTTCACGGTAGCTGTGATTTGCCTTACAGTCAAACCAGAAAATCAAATATATTCTCGATAGTACATAGATGTTGTGTCTAAGATAATTTTGATGCTTCTGTGAAAGAGATGTCTAAGTCTACTATTGTGTCCACTATCTGTACAAAAAGTCTCACTCAAGTTTTACCTTCGTGTAGCATTTCTCTGTTAGTCTTATCTGGCTATTTTTCTATTTTATTGGGTGGCTTAATGATTAGCTTAGGGGGTGCAATGTTTTATCAAGCGTTGCGATCCAATCAAGAACAAAAATTAGAAAAAACCGTTGTCGCTACATCTAATTCTCAGAAAACTTTCAATGAGATCCCCGAACTCTGATAGACTTTTGACTAAGGTTTAAATTTTAAGACCACGTCTGAGAACATAAGATAAGCAGATAGGGAGGACATACCTTGGAAAGCACACTAGGTTTAGAAATTATCGAAGTCGTTGAACAAGCGGCGATCGCTTCGGCAAAATGGATGGGTAAAGGCGAAAAAAATACTGCTGACCAAGTCGCAGTAGAAGCCATGCGCGAAAGAATGAATCAAATTCATATGCGTGGTCGCATCGTTATTGGGGAAGGGGAGCGCGATGACGCTCCGATGCTCTATATTGGTGAGGAAGTGGGCATTTGCACCCGTGAAGATGCGAAAGCCTATTGTAACCCCGAAGAATTAATTGAAATTGACATTGCCGTTGACCCTTGTGAAGGAACGAACCTGGTTGCTTACGGACAAAACGGTTCTATGGCGGTATTAGCCATCTCCGAAAAAGGCGGTTTATTCGCTGCCCCTGACTTCTATATGAAAAAATTGGCAGCACCCCCTGCAGCTAAAGGTAAAGTTGATATTAACAAATCAGCCACCGAAAACTTAAAAATTTTAGGCGAATGCTTAGAACGCAGTGTTGAAGAATTAGTGGTTGTGGTGATGGATCGCCCTCGTCACAAAGAATTAATTCAAGAAATTCGCGACGCAGGCGCCAGAGTTCGTCTCATCAGTGATGGAGATGTTTCGGCTGCCATTTCCTGTGGGTTTTCAGGAACTAACATTCATGCCTTAATGGGAATTGGTGCTGCTCCTGAAGGGGTGATTTCTGCTGCTGCGATGCGTTGTTTAGGGGGTCATTTCCAAGGACAACTTATCTATGATCCTGAAATCGTTAAAACCGGTTTAATTGGAGAAAGTCGTGAGGGTAACTTAGCTCGTCTCAAAGAAATGGGCATTGACGATCCTGATCGGGTTTATACCGATAGTGAGTTAGCGAGTGGAGAAACCGTACTCTTTGCTGCTTGTGGTATTACCCCTGGTACCTTAATGGAGGGAGTTCGTTTCTTCCACGGTGGTGCCAGAACTCAAAGTTTGGTTATCTCGAGTCAGTCTAAGACAGCCCGTTTCGTCGATACTATCCATATTCAGGAACAACCTAAGTATATCGAACTTAAATAGGACATTGGTAACAAGGAGACAAGTTAATTGTCTCCTTTGACAACTGCCTCAATGTCACAGAGAATTGAGGGAGAAGATAGGGGTAGATAATATCTCTATCTCTTCATGCTAGAAACGTTAATATATCGATTAAAAAATAATAATTTTCCCCTTGTCTTGACTGAACAAATTCTCGTTAAGTGATAACATGATAAGGGTCTTATGAGCTAAAGACACTCATATTACCTTGTGTCACTGGCTCAGAATGAACACACTTTTTTAAAGTTTTATAAAGATTCTTGTCAAACTATTTGTGATTGGCACAACTTGGGTCTAAATTGCAAAAATTAGAAACAGTAGCACTTATTTTCCTTTTTGATTAACGCAAGCTTAAAACCTTGTAGGAGAACTTATGAACATTGCAGTGGTGGGCCTAAGTCACAAAACCGCCCCAGTTGAAGTCCGCGAAAAGTTAAGTATCCAAGAGGCAAAAATTGAAGAAGCCTTGATCCATATAAAGGGTTATCCTCATATTGAAGAAGTGGCTGTCATCAGCACCTGTAACCGTCTAGAAATTTATGCGGTGGTGACAGACACAGAAAAAGGAGTTGTCGAGATTACTCAATTCCTCTCAGAAATTGGTCATATTCCCTTAAACTATCTGCGTCGCTATTTATTTACCTTGCTTCATCAAGATGCGGTGCGTCACCTGTTAAGAGTGGCGGCAGGGTTAGAAAGTTTAGTGTTAGGGGAAGGACAAATTTTAGCCCAGGTGAAAACCACCCATAAATTATCCCAAAAATATAAAGGCATTGGCCGATTACTTGATCGCCTCTTTAAACAAGCTATCACCGCAGGAAAACGGGTGCGTAGCGAAACTAATATCGGTACAGGTGCTGTGTCTATTAGTTCGGCGGCCGTAGAATTAGCCATCACCAAAGTCGATGATTTAGGGACCCGTAACATTAGTATTATCGGTGCGGGGAAAATGGCTTGTTTATTGGTTAAACATCTTGTGGCCAAGGGAGCAACTTCGATTACCATTGTTAACCGTTCTCAGCGTCGGGCTGAAGAATTGGCCAAGAAATTTCCTCAAGCTGAGTTAACCCTGGTTTCTTTGGATGAGATGATGAATGTAGTCGGTCAGTCTCATCTGGTGTTTACTAGCACAGGGGCCACTGAACCGATTTTACATCAAGACAATCTCAAAGAAGTGGTGTCGGTGGAACAACAATTAATGTTATTTGATATTTCTGTTCCTCGAAATGTGGCCACCAATGTCCAAGAGATGGATATCGTCGAAGCTTATAACGTGGATGATTTAAAGGCTGTGGTGGCTCAAAATCATGCCAGTCGTCGTCAAATGGCTTTAGAGGCTGAAGCCTTACTCGAAGAAGAAGTTGAAGCCTTTGAACTATGGTGGCGTTCCTTAGAAACCGTCCCAACCATTAGCTGTCTGAGGACAAAAGTCGAAAGCATCCGCGAACAAGAACTCGAAAAAGCCTTATCTCGTTTGGGAACGGAGTTTGCTGAAAAGCATCAAGAGGTGATTGAAGCTTTAACCAGAGGGATCGTTAATAAGATATTACACGAACCCATGGTGCAACTGCGGGCGCAACAGGATATAGAAGCTAGACAAAGATGTTTACAGTCTTTGCAAATGTTATTTGATCTTGAAATTGAGATCGAGAAACAATTTGGTTAAACATTAGGGATGTTTCACAGTATCGATTGTTAAATATCCCAGATCAATTTATATTCTCTCGTTGAAGCAAAATTTAACGAGAGATTTTTCTTTTTACTCATATTTTGCATCTTCGATATCTGCTTCATGAAACCTAGACAAACCTGGACAGGCTTGTTGTTCAATTCCTGCTTCAACCAAGGGAGACGGCTCCTTCTTGTCCACAGGCGTTCACCGATAAGCCATCGGCATTCTTGATCCAACCTTCGATATTTTTTGAGGCGTTGAGATCCCTGTCCATAACTTGGCCACAATTTTGACAATAATAAACTCTTTCAAATAAGGGCATATCTTGTATATTTCCGCAGACTGAACAAGTTTTTGAACTGGGGAACCACCTATCTACTATGGTTAACAAAAAGCCAAAACATTCTTGTTTATAACTCAACAATTCTCGAAAACGATACAATCCTAAATTAGATAAGGCATCGGATAATTTGTGGTTAGCCATCATCCCTTTTATGTTTAAATCTTCTATGAGAATATGTTGATAAGTTTTGGCCAATAATGTGGTGGTTTTTTGCAGAAAATCTTCTCGAATGTTGGTTATTCTTTTATGCTTTTTTCTTAGTTTCTGGTAATATTTAACCGCATTTTTAGATGCAGAGATTCCAGAACGACGGTTGCTGTGTACCTTATTTCTGTTTCTCCATTGTATCTTTCCTAGCTTGGTTTTCGCTTTTTTGATGGAAGATGGAGCCTCCAAGGTGTTTCCGTCACTAAGAGTGGCAAAAGTTTTTATTCCTAAGTCAATTCCTACTTTTTTATGGCAGTGTTTCATCTCAGGTCTTTTACAAGCTGAAACGGCAAAACTTATATACCATTTCCCTGCAGACCTCGATATAGTAAAGGTTTGAGAAACACAGTTATAAGGGATAGCCTCTTTTAATCTGAATGTTCCCAAAGTAGGAATTTTTATCTTTTTTCCCTCCTTGACTAATACCTTACCGTTAGAACTATCTACTGTAAAACTACAGTGATCTTTCTTCTTTTTAAAACGAGGTAAGTCTGCTTTTATTTTAGGCTCTCTCCAACGGGAAAATGCTTTTTTCAAGTCCCTAAAAGCATTCTGATAAATGCGAGATGAATATTTATTTGTCCATAAATATTCTGTTTGCTTTTTAGTAATGTTTGTAAAGACTTTCTTGATAGCATCTAACCGTTTTGAGTCACTGCCAGAAATTTCGGGAATATCCCAGGTGGATTTGAGTAAAGATAAGCCATGATTGTATACAAAGCGAGAAAAGCCAGCACAGCCAGCAAAAAAGCTCTTTTCTTTGTTATTCAGCTTTAATTCTCTCTTAATTGCGTACATGATTAGCTCTTTGACTCCCTACCCCCCCTGCCCCTAACCCCCCTGCCCCTAACCCCCCTGCCCCCCTTGTAAAGGGGGGTGTGGGGGGTGTGGGGGGATAATCTAAAATTGTGACCATTGTTGAAGGATATAATTATGAAACTCATCTCTATCAACTGTCTCCATCGCTAAAATTTTTCGTCCTTTTTCAACCACTTTAATTCTTCCCTGAGAACTGCCGGTTGTCATTACTTCCGTTTCCCATTCTTTGAGAGAAAATAAGTCTGAACGATGTAAATAAGACGTAGCTAAAACATCCCAACAATAGTAGTCTTGGGGAATGGCTAAAGCGTAACAAAGTCCGGCTAAATCTGAGAGTTGATGCTGTCTTTGTTTCGCTAATTTTCTGATAAACTCAGCCGTTACCGGCACGGTATTGGTAATATCTAAAGAACAAAGGATTAAAGGAACATTACTTTGCCAAACCCTCTCAACGGCGATCGCATCCCAATAAGCATTCCATTCGGCACTGCCATCATGTTCCGGGGCAAATTCTTTTTCGACATTCCCGGCCACATTTAACGCCCCTCCCATCCAGACAATTTCTTTAATTTTCCCTTCAATGGTGGGATCAATGTCTAAAGCAGTGGCAACGGTGGTTAAGGGCCCTGTCACCATCAATGTGACCGGTTCAGAGGCACGGTGCAACGTTTCTACCATAAACTGTTGTCCAGTTTGGGACAGTAAGGGCGTTTTAAGGGTATCTTCTTGATTAAGAATAGGAAAATTATCCATAATCAAAGAATCACGGCGATATAGTGCTGGAAAGGGATGAATCCCTCTTACGGTACTTTCAGCCACCGGAATATGATGACATTCCATCAAATCCAGCAGTTTTCGGGTCACATTCACAGCAGCATTAATATAACAATCAGCAGGAGTGACAATAATGCCCAAAACCTCTACATTGGGCATGGTCATTAATAATAAGGTTGCCAGAATATCATCGATCGCCCCGTCGTGATCCAACAAAACTAATTTAGACATACTTGAAGTGAATAAAGTTAAACCGATGGATCTTCTAACCAATCGTAAATTTTATCCAATTGGTTTAAATTAATGAGACCATATTGCCAGAGCAACATGGGTAAAGGACCTTGGGTTTGTTCCATGGAACGTTGGGCGATCGCAATAGAATCATGGGACAATAAAAGTTCTTCGTGTAGAAAACGCAAAAATTGTTTATGGGTGATGTGTGACATAGTCATTTTACCTTAAGAATTCATCGTTAATGAGGGTCTTGTCTTGAGAATTCAATCAGGATCTTTTCTGGTTTTGGCAATTTGGCGATCGTCGACGGTATTGATATCAACGAAGTTTTTCCATAAAGAGCGAACGGTATCATTCCTAGATGACTAGGATCTGGCTCAATCGTTATCCTGTGTTTCCTTCTCAAACCTTCACGTCATTGGAAAAACAGCTTTTTAACCAAAATCATCAAGTTGTTTTCCTCTTTGTTTCTTCACACCACTAACTCCCAACGGGACAAGCGCCCTAGGAAGTCATTTCTTCTCTCCATATTATGTGTAGATTGTATTATAAATAATTTAGAAAATCTATAGATATTTGTAAAAGCTTACATTTATCAAACTTATTATTTTTTAAGGATTAGGGGATGTATTTTCTATAAACTCAATGTCTAGTTGATCCCCTGGTTCAATTCCTAATTCTGTCGCCCGTCCTCCTGCTAGTTCAATCACTTGGTTCACTAAGTTTTCAGGTCCATAAGTAGGACAGGGATCAACGCTACAGGGAGGAACATTGGGGAAAACAGCCCTAACCCTGCCATTAGCTAAGAAAATCATATCTAAAGGAATATTGACGTTTTTCATCCAAAATCTAACCGGTCTTAGCTGTTCAAAGACAAAAATCATCCCTCGATTTTTTTCTAAAGATTGACGATACATTAAACCCATTTGTTGTTGTTCGGGTGTTTTTGCCACTTCTAATTCGATTACAGTTTCGTCAATTTTCACCATCGCTTCGATAGGAAGCTTTTGACCTTGTTCTTCAATATTTTCGGTTATATCTTTATTATATTCTGCTTGGGTAGACGGAGTACATCCCATCAAAACAAGGGTGATAATCAGAATTGAACTAATTGTTTTAAACATAACTTTTTCTACTTCTTTATCATCTAAAATAATCAATTTAACTGTTGTTATCTCTACGGTTATCCTTCTCGTAAAACATACCCTACCCCTCGAACGGTATGAATTAAGCGTTTATGGTCTTCATTTTCTATTTTGATGCGTAAATAACGAATATAAACCTCAATGACATTAGATTCTCCTTGAAACTCTTCTCCCCAAACATTTTCTAAAATTTTCTCTCGACTTAAAACTTTTTGGGGATGGGACATGAGATATTTAAGCAACTCAAATTCCTTCATGGTTAAATCGATGGGCTTATTATTAATAAAAAGTTGTCGAGTGGTTAAGTCTAGAACAATATCACTATATTGTAATTGTTCTTTCACTACTTTAGGCGGGGTTAAATAAAAGCGGACTAACTTCAATAAAGCGGGACTATAATCGGTTTTCAATAGATAATCATCGGCCCCTGCTTCTAAACAAGCTACCCTTTCTTCTACGGTTTCTGTATTAATCATCATAATTAAAATCAAGGACTTTTGTAATTGTCGCAACTGAGTGCAGAGGGTGAGTCCAGTGTTATCATTAGGGTGACAATTAATCACCACCATGGCTGGTTGATGGATAGTGACATTTTCGATGGTTTGACGAATATCATTAATAATAATGGGTGTATAGCCTGCTTCTTGTAACTCAGGGCAGATACGTTGATTAAAATTATGATCAAGTTGTACTAAAAGAATACAAGGATTTAGAGTCATTTTACTCAGGAAAAATTTCTGTTACTACCCGTTCTTGGCGATCGCTATTGGTGACAACAATATTATTATCAACTAAAGTACCGACGGCTTTTTCTCCGGTTAAATTTAATTTAGGGTTTTGATTTTGTTCGTAAATGACATTGCCATAAGCTTCAATGGTTTGGGCGACCATATTCCAAGTTAGGTTATTGGAGTATAACTTACTATCATTGGCTTGACTGATTCCTTGAACCCCTCCTTGAAGATAAGCCATATTGTCTGCCAAGTTAACATGGCCTTGATTGCCGGTTAGGGTAATATTTTGTTCATACTGGATCAATTGAACGGGTTTACTCGCATAAACTTGACGGGTTTGATAATGCCAAACAATTTCATTGGTGGCCACTTGTAGGGGAGGTTTAAGGGATTTATATTCAATATTTTCTTTGACGATCACTTGTTTTTTATCGAGTAACACCCTGGCCTGTTTGGCCACTAAGCGATCGGTGATCGTCTTGTCTTGAAATTTGATCAGGGTTAAAAGGCGATCGCCAATAATCGTTTGTTTAGGCACTTCCCAGATTAAATGTTCTGTTTTTAACTGTAACTGTTTTTCTTCAGAAGTGGCTTCAATTTTTCCGGTTAATTCTAATGTTTGCTCACGGGTATTATATTTTCCTTCTTCGGCGGATGCTTCGAGTTGAGGATGGGACCCTCGCACATTTTTGCGAATGGTTAATAGAGAGGCTTCCGGTTGCCATTGGACTTCTTCGCTACGAAGAACCGCTTCGTTACGGGGGTCTACCGCCACCACGTTTTCCCTCAGAAAAATCTCGGCCCCATCTCGGTCGATTACTCCATAGTCAGATTTTACTCGTAATACCACTTCCCCGTCTTGCAAAATATTGCCTTTGACTGCTGTTAAATTAGCTTTTTTACGATCTGGACTATATTGTGCTTCATCAACCTGTATTTTCCAAAGAAGTTCTCCTTTAGCATTGGATTGTTCTAAGGTGGCATTTTGTAGTTTTAAATTGGTTTCTTCTCTGGTTTCTCCTGAGGTTTCTAGGGTTTGGGACTGTTGTTTTCCTGATTGACAAGCCACTAAGCCCAATAGCAACACTAAGATCACCCCTTTCAGGCAGTTTAGAGGTAAATAATGTTTTTGTTTTAATGGATGGTGTTGGTTCATTTTTGTTTAATGATAGTTTGATCAGGCTGATGCTAACGGGGACAATTGTAACGTTTTGTGCAGGGGTTCAGCATTGTGACGACTCTTTACATCGAACATCTATTGTATCGTTCAATCAAGCCTTATTAATTATTAATTGTTAATTATCAATTATTTTATCCATTTTCTGCGCCAAAAAAGTAGAGTTTCTAAACAGTTATTTAATAATTGATTTTGTTTATTTTTTTGCTCATGCCATTGTTGAGCAATTTGAAACAATATTTCACTGATGGTTCCATAGGGAGGAAATAATTTCTCAATTTTCTGAATTTTTATCTTATTTTTCATAGCTAAAGCAACTATATTGATGATTTCATCACTGTTATTCCCAATAATATGACAGCCTAAAATTAGACCATTGCGACGAGTAATTAACTTGCAAAATCCTGTGGTTTCGTCTAAGTTGGTTGCTTTAACTAAACTTTTATAGTTTTTTTTAATAATGATTAAGTCATTTTCATATTCTTGTTTGGCTTGGGTTTCTGTTAGTCCCACTCTTGAAAAAATAGGATCAATCAACATCCGAACGGGACAATGATCATAATTTACTTTAAAAATGGGATAAAAAATCGTGTTTTTAACAGCAATTGTACCTTCATATTGAGCCATATTAGATAAATTATATTGTCCCATTGCACGACCACAGGCATAAATATTAGGGTTAGTGGTTTGTAATTTATGGTTAGTTTTTATTTTGTTATTTTCTATTTCTACTTTAACCCCTTCTAAATTTAATCCTTTTATATTTAATTTTCTTTGATTCATCATAATAATTTCATCGGTTTCTAGGGCTTTATTTCCTGCTTGAATCCATTTTTTACCTTCTAGTTTTCTAACTTGAGTAATGGGACAATTGATGAATAATTGGATGCCTTCTGCTTCTAAGATAGCTTGAATCAGTTGTACAATGTCCTTATCTTCTTGGAGTAAAATATTAGAAGCTTCAACAATTAGAGTAATTTTTTTACCTAAACGGTTTAATGCTTGTGCCAGTTCAACCCCTAAAGCAGTTTGAGATACAATAACGATAGTTTCAGGTAATTGATCGATATTTAAGGTTTCTGGAATCAGATAACCCACCTCTGCTAATCCTGGAATTGGGGGAATAATAGTAATAGAAGGAGTGGCTAATAAATAACGACGCGATCGCAGGGTTCTATTTTTCAGAACAAAACCTAACTTAGGAAGACGACAAAATTCTCCTGACTCTTCAATAATATCGACTCCCAAGTTAGCTAATTTTTCTTGATTGGTTAATGCTTGTATATCTTGTTTAACAGCATCTTTCCACTGTTTGAGGTGAGTATAATTTAAGGGAGAAACTGAATCTAAATTGAGATGCCATTGGTTAAAATTATGCCAATGGCCATGAAGAAAAGTAAAATAATTAAGAATTAAACTCTCTGTTTCGAGAGAATAATGATTAGGGG
Source organism: Cyanothece sp. BG0011 (assembly GCF_003013815.1). Classification (GTDB taxonomy): domain Bacteria; phylum Cyanobacteriota; class Cyanobacteriia; order Cyanobacteriales; family Microcystaceae; genus Crocosphaera. Next base: position 42,919 of record NZ_PRLH01000188.1, read on the forward strand.
TGGTTCCTAATACTAAAGCTACTCTGGTTTTCAACTTTATGGCTTCTGACGCAGCAAAAAAAGCTTCTGGGGTATTACCAATAATAACGAGATCGTAATCTAAACTCATTGGGGAATAGGGAACAGTTATCATTAATAAGAAGGCTCATTAATTTTAGCCCAAACCCTTAACACTTCGCCCACACTCCAAGCTTGGGCAAAACAGCCTCTAGGGATCATGGGGGCATCTCCGTCAAAAATCTCGCTAATACTGCCCACACAACCATCATTGAGGTGGTTGGCCATGGGTTCAAGAAAACTATTGGCTAAGGTGCGATCGCCATAGACGCGGAAATGGGCTTCCACAAACGGTCCAATTAACCAGGCCCAGACGGTTCCTTGATGATAACTGCCGTCTCTCGAAACTTGATCGCCACCGTAACGGCCCCGATATTGGTGATGGGTAGTACAAAGCGATCGCAGGCCATGGGAAGTAATTAACATTTTAGCCACTGTATCCACCACTGACTTTTGTTGTTCGGGTTTCAGTAAGGGTTGAGTGGTTTTATTGTGGGGTAAGGAAACGGCAAAAATTTGATTAGGCCGCATGGACTTATCGTGGCCGTTGGGACTATCTAAAACATCGTGACAGTATTTTAAGGAAGGATGCCAATATCGCTGAAAACCGGCATGGGTATCACGGGCCATGGTTTTATATTCTCCGGTGGGTTGTCCCAAGATGTCCCCTATTTCGATCATAATGGTTAAGGCGTTGTACCAAAGCACGTTCACTTCGATGGGTTTACCGTGACGGGGAGTCACCACCCAGTCTCCGACTTTGGCATCCATCCAGGTTAACTGGGTCCCTTCTTGACCCGCATAGATTAAATGATCGCTATCGAGATGGATATTATAACGGGTTCCTTGACGGTAAGAGTCAATGACCTCTTGTAGCAGGGGATAAAGGTATTTTAATAAGGTGATATCTTTGGTCAGACTATAATAGGTGCGAATGGCTTCAAAATACCAGAGAATGGCATCAACGGTGTTGTATTGGGGGGTTCGATCATCATCGGGGAAGACATTGGGTAACATTCCCCCGTCTAGGTATTTAGAAAAGGTACTGAGAATATCGTGGGCAATATCGGGGCGGTTGGTGGTCAAGGTTAACCCTGGTAAAGCAATCATCGTATCCCGTCCCCAGTCGGCAAACCAAGGATAACCAGCGATAATGGTTTTACCATCGGGGTTATGGGTTGAGGGACGGTTAACAATAAATTGGTCGGCCGCGAGGACTAATTGTTGTATCCAAGGAACCGAAAAATGAGAACAGTGTTTGAGTAACCCGTCTTCGTATTCGTAGCGTTCTTGTAACGCTTGTTTTCCATCTAAAGAAGATTGGGGGTTGGTACTAGCGACGATGGTTAGGGAGTCTCCCGGCTGCAAGGTTTTGTTAAAGGTGGCTGCATTATAATGATCGTCTCGATCCCATAATCCCCGATATCGTTCCATGGCTAAATCGTAACCTAAATGCCAATGATAGTTTAAGGTCACTTCTGCCCCATCTGTCCAAAGATAAAAGGGGGTTGCTTCGGGATAAGCACTCACACAAACGCCTTTTGGCACTTCTTCGACTAACATTTTCCACTGTCCTGACTGGGTGGTCCCGTGATGGTCACGATAGTTTACTAAGGCTTTAATGGATAATTGTAGGGATTTACTGCCTCGTTTGAAGGTATAACGGGTATA